>CAILMK010000659.1 GCA_903835275.1 uncultured bacterium
GGAAGAATATCTATATCCTGTGGTTCCAGGTAACTGCCGTTTTCGTTATACAGATCCCGTAGATGATTTTCATTTTCCGCTTCTTCAAAAGTGCAGGTGGAATAAATCAGCATTCCGCCTTGTTTTACCAATCTGATGGCAGAACCAAGAATATCATCCTGTATGGCGGCGCATTGCTGCACCAGTCCCTCCGACCATTGTGTTATCGCCTCTTCATCTTTGCGGAACATGCCTTCACCCGAGCAAGGCGCATCCACCAAAACCACATCAAAAAAACCTTCAAAGCCGGAAAATTCATCAGCACGGTTTTTAGTAATCACCACATTCGGATAGCCCCATTTAATAAGGTTTTCCTGAAGGATGGAATTACGTTTTCCTACCAGTTCATTACTGACCAATAAACTTCCTTCAGTCATCATCGAAAGAAGTAAGGAGCTTTTTCCACCGGGAGCAGCGCAAAGATCAAGTACTTTCATATCCTTACTAAAATCAATGGCATTTGCAAATAGCATGGAAGATGCCTCCTGCGCATAATACGCACCTGCATGATATAATGGATCGAAAACATAGGATGGGCGCTCTTTGAAATACCTTCCGAATTTGCACCATGGCACCACTTCATCCTCCGGAAATAATCCCGCACCCTTTCGTGGATTAATACGGATGGAAATAGGTGGTTTTTCCTGCAAGGCCGCAAAAAATTCCGGAGCTTCTTCTCCGAGTTTCGCTTCTATTTTCGATATAAATAATTTCGGTAAAGACATTTTTGTTTTTTGGTTTAAATCTTCCTTGTTAACAGGCTGCATTTATCACTAATCGAGCGAAGCTCCTCCTCCCCTGTTCTTAGGGGAGGTGCCCGCAGGGCGGAGGGGTCTTGGGTTAGGGGGTGCGCTTACTCATACAGCAAACTACACCCGCGTATATCAGAATTATCAAATCTCCCCAGCACTTCAAATGTATCCTGACCTTTTATTCTTCCGAGGTCTTTTACCTCTATGAAACTGCACGAAAATAAATTCGCAAGGTCGATGATATTGATCCCACCTGTTTGTCCATCGCGCACATATGAAAATGGATCATTCGTATCGCGGATCATAATGTGTATCCATGGTGGCGTTGTAAAAATCCCACCACCCTTTGAGTACGCTTGTGATAATAATTCCGTCATTCCATACTCCGAATATACAGCGGAAAGATTTAATTGCTTCATTAATATTTCGTGAACTTCTTCGCGGATCATCTCTGTTCGTCTTCCTTTCATTCCTCCTGTTTCCATTACGATCGCCGAGGAAAGATCGGGTTGGAATTTTTCCGCGAAATCCAACAATGCAAAGGTTACCCCCAAGAGGAAAATTTTCTTGTCACTTTCTTTCAGCAGTGCATTGTATAAATTCTCATGGTCGTACAAATACCAGCCATTATTTTTATTCCCATTCAATTCCATCAGGTAATTCATCATATACACCAATGATGAATGTTCGCGTTCGGCATACGCAGGCAGAAGGCAGAGGAATACATAATCGTTAATATTCCCAAAAGTGGATTCAAACCCTTTCTTAATTGCCATTTGATACATTTCCTCATCGGCGAGATAATGAACAGAAGGCTCCATCCCGGTGGTCCCGCTGCTTTCAAAATGAAGTACAGGCGCCAGTCCCCGGGTAATTATCCGGTCTTTTTTAAAGAACTCTACAGGCAAAAACGGGATTTCCTCAACTTTTTTGACGGAAAAGGGGGTTATATCTATGTATTCAAGATATTTGCGATACAAGTCCACATGCTCCGACTGAAACATAAATACCTCAAGGGCAAGCTGCTCAAATTCTTCCTTCCTGCAGGAAAAGATCCTGCTTTTGAGGGAGTTTATGGAGGCGGTATTCATTGGCGTCTTAGCGGAAAAGTCCTGCAAATATCCTTCTTTTTCATTGCAACTGCGCTACTTGTTTCAGGATGTTATAAGCGGGAGCAATTATCCATCATTCCTGAAATCAGCCTTAGCGACTATGAGATGGTGCATATTTCCAATGGAATTGATTCTTTCAAATTCGTCCTTCACTACAAGGACGGAGACGGGGATATTGGATACAAGCCTACGGATACCTATAAGCCTTATGATACTTTAAGCTATTTTTATTCCTGCCTTTTTGTGCAATACATGGAATTGCAGAATGGCAATTACGTCTATGTAAAAGACCCCTTGTATAATATCGACACCATTCAGTATGAATTCAGGTTGCCGTCATTAAATGATTCACAGAAGCCACAACCCATTACAGGGGATATAAATTTCGGGGTGTATCTGAACCATAAGACCATTTACAAAACCTTCAAATTCCAGATTTTCCTCTATGATAAAGCCCTTCATTTGAGCAATGTCATAGAAACGCCTGCTATGCAGAGGGGAAGCTGAGGAAAATTTGAATATTCTGCTGAGAAAGAAACCTTCGCAACTTTTTCCTTACTATAACCCCTAAATCCCCTAAAGGGGACTTTCCCTTAGTAGGAAATGCACGGAGTGCTTCCCCCTTTAGGGGGTTAGGGGGCAACTGTCCCTACAAACAAATAGCAAGGAATATTTAAATGTATAAATTGGGCATTTATCAAAAACCTTAGGCCGAATTAAACGCCTCACAAAACCTTAAAATTCGTACGCCAAACCTATACAGGTATTCACAAAACGCACGGGCATTTGCATGGAAATGGCTGCCTCACTTGCCGGACCGGCATATTTCGTATTCCCATTTCCTGAGCTGGTGATTACATAGGCTCTTTCAATGGAAAAAACCTGGTTGGAATTTATGTAATCAGCCCTGAAGACTAAACCCAGATTTGTGGAAAGACTGTAACGCAACTGCATGGATGCACCGAGGGCAAAATCTGTAACAGAAACTGCATTCTCATCCACGTTTGCACTGGAAAATAAATATGGATTATTGGATATCTCGTTATAATTCCTGCTGGCATACCCCGTTGACATAACCCCCGCGAGAAACTGGAAATCCATAGAAACTTTTCCTTGTGAAAAGCCGACAGCAGGGCCTACCATAAAGCCAAATTCAGAATAATTATCGGAACTCAGATTAGAAGCATAATACGAGCCATCCGGGGATGAATAATAGGACGTTATCGCTGCAGCATTGGTTGAATGGCTGCCATAGAAACCCTTTACACCAAAGCCAACATTAGCAGATAAATATTTAATAGCGTCCAGGGAAACTGCATAGCCTGTGGTTGCAAATCCGGGTATTTGTGATGGCTGGGACGATACCTCTGAAAAAGGCCCTAGCGGAATGGAAACACCACCTGAAATTGAAATAAAACTGCGAAGTTGTGTTTGTTCCTGTGCAAATAATCCAATGGAAAAGAATGATGCCAAGAGAAGAGAGAATGCTTTTTTCATTTTTTTAAATTTCAGGCAAATATAGAATAAAATTTAAAAACCTAAGCGCATGGAGGTTAATGGAATAAAAACATTTTGTATATTTGGAAAAACTTTTTATGAGTCAATCAATCAAAATCATAACCATTATTTTACTGTTTTCCGGGTTTCTCAGGACTTACGGGCAAGACCGTGATAGTGTTATTCAATGGGAAAATTGTTATGATATTGAAGGCACGGGACCAGAAGTACAAAAGTTTATATCTACTAAAGACGGTGGGTTTGTTTCCGTGGGGGGGAAATCTACCTACCAGGTATTTAAGATTAGCTCAACAGGTAAAGCACAATGGTTGAAAACCTTCAATGGAGATGGACTCGATCGTGCAGATGCTGTAGCACAGACCATGGACGCTGGTTATGTTGTAACCGGAGGAAGTAACTCAACAAATCACACAAATTATCATACTACTAATGGCTCTCTTGATTTTTTGGCTTTAAAAATTAATGATACCGGAACGGTGGAATGGACGGCCGATTACGGAGGTTCTAAGGATGAAGAAGCATTTTGCGTTGCAGCTACAAGTGATAGCGGAGCTATCCTTGCCGGATACACTAATTCGAAAGATGGAAATGTAAGTAGCTATCA
>CAILMK010000660.1 GCA_903835275.1 uncultured bacterium
AATCTCTTTATCACTTTTATCACGGCTATGCCTCTTTAATGGGAAGTCCAGATTTTCTTCCACACTCATTGAGTCATACAGTGCGGCACTCTGAAATAGAAATCCAAGACTAAGTCTTAAATCATCCAATTCCTCATGAGAAAGATTTATTACGTCTTTTCCAAAAACATTTAAAGTCCCTTCATCAGGTTGTATCAATCCGATGATACATTTTATCAGAACAGATTTTCCCGAACCTGATTTTCCCATGACAACCAGTGTTTCTCCTTCACAAACCGAAAGGGATACATCTTTTAATACGGCCCTTCCACTGAAAGATTTTTTCAAGTGTTCAATTTCAATAATAGTCTGTGCGTTTTCTTTCATACTATTATTTAGTTAACAAATCAGTAAGTTGTACCGCGATGGCATCAAGTATAAATATAAACAGTGAGCCGTAAACAACGGAAGCATTCGCGGATTTCCCTACGCCTTCCGTTCCGTTCTCAGTATAGTATCCTTTATAACAGGATACAATTCCTATGGCGAGCCCAAAGAAAAATGTTTTTATGGTGGCAGGAATTATATCTGAAAAATTTAATGAATGGCACGCCTGGTTAGTATATAGTAAGAAGCTTACATGCCCTTTAATATTGACGCCTGTAAAGGAACCAATCAGGGAAATTCCATCACCAAGAATTACAAGGATAGGAATCATAAATGTTGTAGCAAGTATGCGCGAAGCAACAATATATTTCATTGGATTGGTGGAAGAAACTTCCATGGCATCCAGTTGCTCCGTTACCTTCATGGAACCAAGTTCCGCACCGATACTTGAGCCCGCTTTCCCAGCAACAATGAGTGCAGTTAACACTGGTCCGATCTCACGAACAATAGATATTGCCACCATGGATGGCAGCATACTTTCAGCGCCGTACTGAACAAGTATCGGTCTGCTCTGAATAGTAAGCACCAACCCCATGATATAACTGGTAATTCCAACGAGTGGGAGGGAAGTATAACCTACCTTGTACATCTGTACAAGTATTTCCTTTACCTCGTAAGGGGGCCGCCATACTTCACGAAAAAATAATCCGGAAAATTTAATAATTCCACCAACTTCCAGGAAGAAGGCTGAAAACATGCCAACACGTTTTTCAGTGTTGACGTCTTGGATGTTTAACTCCGGGTTTTGATTTGTAGCGGATTTTTGCATCCTGAAGGGTATTTTATTTTATACATGCTAAACGGGCATGATATAAATATCGTTCAGGATAAGGCTGTGAACACAGGATCTTATAACATATTCATGTTAAAGTGTAAGAAATGGGGGTTGGACGCTCCACTTCGCTGAACTTATGATGCTATTGGCATTATAAAGAAATCCAAAATTTTAGTAATGATCCTGAAGGGATCACACGTTTATAGAAATATCTATTCCGTATTTGAGTGTCTCCCTCTCCTAAAGGAGAGGGTTAGGGGAGAGGTCAATTACGCGTGAACCAGCTTCAGGATTTCTTTCAATTTTGCAATGAAGAAATCAACTTCAGCCTTGGTATTGTATTTCCCGAAAGAAAGCCTCATCGGTGCGGATCCTTCGATTGGATGAAGCTCGCGTAAGACGTGTGAACCTTGTGATGAACCGGAAGTGCAGGCACTCCCGCCGGAAGCAGCAATGCCTTCTATATCAAGGTTGAATAATAACATTTCAGCAGCGGGGGAGGGCGGGACATTGGCACTGACAACTGTGTAACTACATCGTCCGTCATAATCTCCGTTGAATGTAATTCCCGGAATTTCTTCCTGGAGTTTTCCGATAACATAATTCCGGAT
Source organism: uncultured bacterium (assembly GCA_903835275.1). Classification (GTDB taxonomy): domain Bacteria; phylum Bacteroidota; class Bacteroidia; order CAILMK01; family CAILMK01; genus CAILMK01. The sequence goes on from CAILMK010000660.1 coordinate 1,813, forward strand.
GGAACTGATATGTTCATGCTGATTTTCCATTTCAGCGTATGAAATTTCCAATGCCTTTGCAATTCCTGCAATGCCTGTGATATTTTCAGTTCCGCCGCGCATATTTCGCTCCTGTGCGCCACCGCTGATAAACGGCCGGATCTTCACCTCGTTATTAATAAAAATAAAACCAACACCTTTCGGGCCGTTAAATTTATGTCCTGCGGAAGCTGCAAAATGCACACCCCATTCCTTTAATTTCAATGGAACGTGCGCGACTGTTTGTACTGTATCTGAATGAAAAATGGCGTTGTGCTTTTTGCACAATTCACCTACTTTTTCAATGTCGAGGATATTGCCTATTTCGTTATTGGCATGCATCAGGGAAACCAGCGTTTTACCATGGGAAGTATCACTTAATAATTCTTCAAGATGCGTAAGGTCTATGTGTCCGTTATCAAGTAAGTGTACATAATCAGCATGCACACCCTGTTTTTCCATTTCTTCCACTGTATGCAACACAGCGTGGTGTTCTATTCTGGAGGTGATAATGCGAGTAACTCCAAGGTCACGCACGGAACAACAGATTGCCATGTTATCAGCCTCTGTTCCTCCGCTGGTAAAGAAAATTTCACCGGGTGTTACGGCAAGAAGGGATGCAATGCTTTTACGTGCTTTTTCAATAATGGTTTTTGCCTGCCTGCCTTCAAAATGAATGGACGAAGGATTTCCATACGCGTTCTGCGCGGTTTCCATCATCACTTTTATCACTTCAGGATCCAGGGGAGTGGTGGC
>CAILMK010000661.1 GCA_903835275.1 uncultured bacterium
AAATTCTTCAGTTTTCATTGATTCTGTTAATTTTTACAGCATAGGCAAGATGTAGATGAGGGTATGCTTTTTTTATCATTACCTGCAATTTTTTTCTTGCATCCTGCAGGTTTGATTTTGATGTACCCTCTTTTATTCCTAATAATTCGGCAATTTCACGGTGGTTATGTCCATCAATTACGTAAAGCGTAAAAACCATCCTGTACACGGGTGGAAGTTGCTGCACCAGGGAAAGTATCTCATCAGCGGAAATTTTGCTGATGACATCCTCGCTCAGGTCAGTTACCTCCACATCATCCAGTTCTACGTGATGTCCGTATTTCTGGTTTTTGCGGTAACTATCTATTGCCGTATTCACAATGATAGTACGGAACCATGCCTTAAATGGTTGGGAATGGTCGTATTTTGAAAGATTATTAAATACTTTCAAAAATCCGTCATTCAGGACTTCCTCGGCTTCTTCCATACTACCGGAATACCTGGCGCAAATACTTTTCGCGTAGCTATAAAATAACTTTATAAGAGCACGTTCCGCCATGGGGTCTTTTCCCATGCAGGCAGTAATGATGCTTTCAAGGTCATCTTCGCTGAATTTACGCTTTTTAAACAATACCTTCGGTTAATTACATTCTAAGTTACGCATTAAACGTCTAAAAGGTGGGGTTTGGTTTGAATATTTATTTTATTACCCTTACCCCACTCTTTTTTAATTGCCGGCGTAATGGTAGATAAAGAGGCTTAATTGACCTTGATATACACCAATAACAACTAATTATGGAAAGAAGAGATTTTATTAAAATGGGATGTGCCTTGTGTGGCGCAACTGCTGTAGCAGCATTCGTAGCAGGATGCTCAAAACTAGGAACATCCTCAACGCCGCAGGGCCCCTCCGTTAATTTCACCTTGAATCTTAGCCAGTCGTCCAATTCTTCCCTGAATAGTGTTGGTGGCTATGTTTACAGTAATGGTGTAATTATAGTGAGAACAGGGACTTCCAGTTTTGTAGCAGTTGCTTCGGCTTGTACGCACCAGGGATGTACTATTGGATACGATACAGGTTCAAAGGACTTTTATTGCCCCTGCCATGGTGGCACATTTGACTTAAATGGCAATGTGGTTTCAGGGCCGCCTCCTGCTCCAGTAAAGAAATATACAGTTACCCAAAATGGAACTGTACTTACAATTCAGGGATAGTTATTATTTGCCGCAATAATTCAAAACAGTGTGATTTAATTTAGTTTAAAATATGAAGAAAGTAATCTTAGTCGCCTTGGTATTTCTTGGCATTTCAACAACGAAAGGGTATTCGCAGGATACGGCGAAAACAATCTTTCATCTATCAAAAATCAACAGTATCGGATTCTATGTAGCGCCCGAATATCAGTATGGGCAATTGAAAAATCAATTCACCGGTTTCGGAGGCATTTCCGGAATGATATTATTAAATAAAACATTTGCAATTGGAGGAGGCATGTATGGAAGTATGGATAGGGGATTTTCACCAACAGGAGTAAGCCCATTGGTATTGCACTCACGTTTCGGTGGCTTGAAGATGGAATACACATTGAACCCGAATTCAGCCATTCATATCTCTTTTCCTTTGATGATAGGAGGGGGAAGTGCCAATACCGATTCAGCAAATTATGTAGTACGTCCCAACAACAGGGATTCTGCCGGAAGAAGGGTGTTGCCGGGTACATTCCAGCCCCGCAAACCTGGCAATGATTTTTTCCTGATCCAGCCCGGAGTACAGGTAGAAGCCAATTTATTCAGATCGGTGAAGTTATTTGCAGGTGCTAACTACAGGTTTGTTGTTGCAGACAAATTAACCAATTTACCGATGAATACCATGCAGGGCTTTTCGGCAAGTTTAGGATTAAAGATTGGCCTGTTCAACATACCCGTAAGGAAATCAATACAATGAGAATAGATGTTTTAGTAGTTTTTTTTAATTAATTAGTTAGAAGCGATGGGGTTTTCGGTTCCCCATCGCTTTTGTTTGAAAAATGTTTTTTTGTTCAGTAATGAGGGGCTTGGCCAAAACACACATCAATCCGTTTGGACCTTTCCGAACCACCCTTTGAAACGCCGGGCCCCTTTTTATTTTTTAATG
>CAILMK010000662.1 GCA_903835275.1 uncultured bacterium
AAATGCAAATCCTTCCCCGGAAGTTTTGAAGGAAGGCAAATCCTCTTATTATGAAAATTATTATACTGAATTTACAGGCGATAAGGGTGCAACAAAAATTCATGGGTATTCAAAAATGACGCTTAAGAATGTTTGGAATAACATTGATATTGTTTTTTACAGTAGGGAAGAAGGTAAACTGGAATATGATTTTGTTATTCATCCCGGAGGGAATATTAATGATATTCAACTCAAGTTGCACACTGATGGAATTCAAAAAGAAATCACCCAAGGCAATGATATAAAATCGATTACTTACCATACAAGTTCAGGAGATATGGTGGAAAATATTCCTGCAAGCTATCTTTCAGAAAGCAAAAAAAATATCGATATATCTTATTCAATCAATAATGATATGATTGGATTTAAGGATATATCTCAATCGGATTACAGGGAAGATTTGATCATTGATCCTATCTTGGTTTGGGGTACGTATTTTGGCGGAAGTGGCGATGATTTTGGAATGGATGTATCTTCCGGTATGGGAGAAAATGTTTTTCTGGCAGGATATACTGTAAGTACTTCCGGAATTGCAAGTTCCGGCGCATATCAAACCAAACTTGCAGGAAGCAGGGATGTGTTTATTTCAAAATTTGATAGCGGTGGTATTAAAAAATGGTCCACCTATTATGGAGGGAAGGATGATGAGAATCCGAACGGTATTTCTGCAGATAAATTTGGGAATATTTTTGCTGCAGGTGTAACTACAAGTACTTCCGGTATAGCCAGTCCGGGTGCATATCGGTCAGTAAATACGTACATCAATGACTATACAGATGGATTCCTTGCAAAATTTGATAGTTCCGGAAGGAGACTATGGTCTACTTATTTTGGAACCGGAACGACAGATTATCTGGATGATGTTGCCACTGATGCAAAGGGTAATGCTTACATAGGAGGTGGATCATGGTCCGATTCAATTGATGCAACGAAAGGTGCCTACCAAATGATTAATCACGCGCATAAAAATAACCAGGATAATGTAGTCCTTGCAAAATTTGATAGTAGCGGACATAGAATATGGACGACTTTTTTTGGTGGTGAATTTGTGACAACCTGTTTGGGTATTTCACTGGATTCACAGGCAAATATTTATTTTGGCGGTCAAACCGGCAGCTCTAAATATATAGCGAGTCCGGGCGCTTATGAGACTTCACAAATGAGTGGTTATTTCGCAAAATTTGATAGTTCAGGTTCCAGGAAATGGTCAACGTATTATGGAGGGAGCGATTCTTTCCAGGTAACAGTTTATGGAGTTTCAACGGATATTAATAATAATGTTTATATATCCGGATTTACTGATGATACTGCAGGTAGCATGGCGAGTAGCGGAGCATTTCAAACAGCTAATGCAGGTGGATATGATTATTTTCTGGCAAAGTTTGATGCTTCCGGAGCCAGGATATGGGGCACTTATTACGGAGGCGTAAATTGGGAAGGTGCAAACGGACAAGTTGCAACGGATATGAATGGAAATGTTTTTTTACTTGGATCAACCATTAATGCCGGACTCGCCACCACTGGTGCTTATCAAACATCTCCTGCGGGAAGTTCAGATGCTTTGATTGTGAAATTTGACAGTCTTGGCAACAGGCTTTGGGCAAGTTATTATGGCGGGAACCTTGCAGAAGTGGCTAATGGGATTTGTGTCAATAGCCTGGGGCAGGTTTATATTTCCGGCTCTACCGGCAGCACAAGTGGAATTTCTACAAGCGGGGCATACCAGCCTAAAAATAAAGGAGGAAATCCTTACGGCTATGACGCGTATCTTGCAAAATTCGAATTCCCCTGTATAGTGAACCAGCCTCATGCAAATGATACAAGTATTTGCGGTAGCGGAAGCGTTAATCTAAACGGATATGGAGCATCACAATATCGTTGGTATTCAACAATGGGTGGAAAAACAATCATGGATACAGGCAAAACAATTTCCGTTTCTGTTACCCGCACAGATACTTTTTATCTGGCTTCTGTAAATGGAACTTGTGAAAGCCGCAGGGATACGGTCGTTGTTAATGTTAAAAATATTCCCGATGCTCATTGGACAGTAAAAAGCCTGGGTAAGAGTTCATATACCTTTAAGGCAGATGATACTTCATATGCATCTATCGCATACCAATGGACATTTGGTGATGGGGGCTCTTCAAGTGGATTTAAAAATGGACATACCTATGCAAAGGATAGTCTTTATTCCGTACGTATGACAGTTAATAGCAGCAATGGATGTTCCTCTTATTTTGATTCTTCTATCAGGGTTGTCTATACCGGGCTCGAAGAAAACAATACTTACAATTGTATCGCTTCTTTGTATCCCAATCCATTTACTGATGGAATGACCATTGGATATACCCTCTCATCGGAAACACAGGTGCAAATTAAAATATATTCACCGGATGGAAGATTGATCAGGGAGCTTGTTGATAAGAGGCAAAATAGTGGCCAGCATCAAGTGGAATTTAATCCCGATAGAAGCCTGATGCCCGCAGGAATATATCTGATAAGGGTAATAATTGGAGGAGAGGAATTCACGAAAACAATACTAAGGCAATAAGAATTATTGAATTTTTTTAAATGGTAAATTAAGCCTGATGTTTTTTTAGGCATAATCAGTATCTTTGATCAACAAAATTCACATAATATGAAAACAGTATTGATCACAGGGGCTACCGGAGCCATAGGAAAAGCAACCGCCATGGAACTGGCGAAGCAAAATTGTAATCTGATTTTACTAGGCAGGAACACTGAAAAACTTAGAGTGGTAAAGGCGGACATTTCACAGGCAACGCATAACCATAATATTGAATTTATCCATGCTGATCTCTCTGAACCAAAACATGTACGGGAGGCTTGTGATGAAATTAAAAAGAAATACTCATCATTAAATGCATTAATCAATATTGCCGCTGTTTTCAACTCAAAGCGTGAGGAAACTACTGAAGGGCGTGAGTTCATGGTTGCCACAAATCACCTGGGTCCGTTTTTGCTCACAAATGAACTTATTGATCTTCTCAAAGCCGGTAAACCCGCGCGTATTGTGACAGTTTCGGCTCCATCTACCACAAAGGTGAACTTTGATGATATTGACAGCAAACAAAGATTTTCACCCGGTTTTATGGGCGTTTTCGGGGCTACCAAAATGATGAATATACTCTTTACGTACGCCCTTGCGGATCGCCTCAGGGATACGGGTATAACGGCAAATGTATTCCATCCCGGACTGGTAAAATCCGATCTGACCAGTGATATGCCTTTAATACTTAATTTGCTGATAGGAATGATGTCCGGCAAACCGGATAAGGCAGCGAAAATGCTGGCAAGCCTGGCTCTTGATGAAAAATGGCAAAACTCCAACGGCGCCTTTATTAAATTTGATGGCAAGGATGTGAAGTCAAGTGCGTATTCCCATGATAAGGAAGTGCAGGAAAAACTTTGGAAACTGAGTGAGGAATTGACAAAATAAATTACACTACCACTAATTAATATACAAAAACAGGCTATGAGAAAAATTAGTCCACTACTTTTATTATTCTTCATTCTGATTTCATCTTTTTCGCTTTCGGCGCAAACAAAAACTACAATTGAAGCATATTTTAAATTAGAATACTATGATAGTGTAATATCAATCTGTAACCGGATCATCAAAAATGATTCTAACCGGAAAGATTTATATCCTATGCTTGGCCGTTCCATGACGTATGTTGAGCAGTATTCTGAAG
>CAILMK010000663.1 GCA_903835275.1 uncultured bacterium
GAAACAAGGATTGAAAATCTGAATGCAGAACTTACCAACATGCAAAAATCCGGCGATGAGCGCAAGAAGTTCATCAAGGATGCAAATGCTCAAATCGTTAAGTACGAGGCGCAGCAAGCCAAGGTAAAGAATAACAGGGAGTTTCTTGCTCTTACCAAGGAAGTTGAAATGCAGAAACTTGAGATCATGGCTTCTGAAAAGAAGATCAAGGATTTCCAATTTCAGGTAACTGATAAAAAGGCCCAGGTGGATCAATCCAAGACCTATCTTGAAGACCGCAAGAAGGATCTGAAACACAAGAAGGGTGAATTGGACAATATCACCAAGGAAACTGAGAAGGAAGAAAAGGAACTCAATAAGGTACGCGAAAAGGCGTCCAAAGTTATTGATGAGCGCCTTTTAAATGCATATACCCGTGTACGTCTGAACGTTAAGAACCGTCTTGGGGTGGTAACCATTGACCGCGATGCGTGTGCAGGTTGCTTCTCTAAAATTCCGCCACAACGCCAGTTGGATATCCGTCAGCGCAAGAAGATCATCGTTTGCGAAAACTGCGGACGTATCCTTGTGGATAGTGATCTGGCAGATTCTACCCGCGCAGAACTTGAAAAGTCTGTTGGAATGGAAACATTTGCTTAATAAGCAGCATTTTAATTGCAAAATACAATGAAATCCGTACTCTTTCCGGTGCGGCATGATACAAGGGACAAATTCGGATTAATCCGGATTTGTCCCTTTTTTTTCTGCCTTTTTCTTTTTATTCAGGAAGGCAAGGCTGCCACTACTACCTTTGATTTCAACCAGGGCTGCAAGCGCGCGTACGAACTCATTTTTAAATATGATCTCGCGGCGGCAGATAAGGTCATCGCAAATGAGCGCGGGGCGAATCCGAATAATCTGGTTCTTCCATATCTTGATAGTTATCATGATCTTCTGGAAGTATTTTTTTCCGAGAACAGGAGTGATTATGCAAGCCTGCAGAAAAAAGAAGGCGAACGCGAGTCTCTTTTGGAAAAAAGCAGCACGCGCACGCCGTACCGCAATTTTTGCCTCGCGGAAGTATACACGCACGACGCGCTGATCCGCCTGAAATTCGGCGATAATATTTCCGCAGCGTATAAAATAAAAACGGCATACCGTTTACTGAAGGAGTGCAGGGTGAATTACCCCGCTTTTATTCCTGCCAATAAAGATCTTTTATTGATGGAAGGAGCCATCGGGACTTTGCCGAAAGGCTATAGGACATTGCTTGCCATTCTGGGTTTTACAGGCGATTTAAAAAAATCAGCGTTGGAGTATAAGCAATATATGATAAAATTAAATACATCGCCGGAGTACCTGGTATTCAGGCAAGAAAGCATGGTGTATTATTCTTTTATGAATTATTATTTATTAAATGAACCGGTTATTGCGTGGGAAAAAATGAAGGATGCCACTTCCGATTATGAAAAAAACCCGCTGAGCGCCTTTTTCCGCGCGAGTATGGCGATGCGCACGCGCCACAATGCCGAAGCAGCGGAGGCGCTGGCGCAGTATGCTTCAAATCCTCCCATCAAGCAACTGGAGTATATGTACGGTGTAGTGAAGCTCCAGCAACTGGATGCGGGCGGTGGATATTATCTTTCGCGTTTTTTGCGTTCCTTTACAGGTGAAGGTTATATCAAGGACGGCTATTTAAAACTCGGTTGGGCTTTTTTATTAAAAGGAGATACTGCAGCGTATAAAAACTGTTTGTTTTTAGTGGAGAGATACGGGAATACGCGCTTTGAAGAAGATAAGAACGCACTGAAGGAATCCAAGAGAAAAACACTGCCGGATATTCATTTGCTAAAAGCGCGTTTACTCTATGACGGCGGTCTGTACGACCGTGCAAAAGAAGAACTCGAATCCGTGCCTGTGGCAAGTTTAAAAACTACGGAAGATAAATCGGAATGTTTCTATCGTTTGGGCAGGATCTATGAAGGACTTGGCAATACCACAGAGGCAATTAAAAACTATGAACTTGTCATTACTAAATTCAGTGCAAAGGGCGTGTATTTTCCTCCGGCGGCTTGTTTGTATACAGCTATGATCTACGAAAAGCAAAAGAATATTTTGCTTGCAAAACAATACTATCAAAAATGCCTTCTATACTCTGATTATCCCTATGAAGATTCCTTCAATCAAAAGGCAAATGCAGGCCTGAAGAGAATAGAATAAATTCAGTTTACAGTCAACAGTTATCAGTCAACAAAAACTCAAAAAACTTTTGAGCTAAAATATCAGCGTCATCAGTGCAATCTGCGGGAGAAAATGAGCTACCGCGTCACAACTACCTTCGCACAAATATTCGTTGTCCCGATTTTCCCGAGGATAAAATAATTTCCATTGGCTAACCCCGAAACATTCACCGGGAAAACAGTTTTGGAATAGATGCCTTCGGCAATGGTATTTTGTTTGCGTCCTAAAATATCATAGAGTGCAAGTTCCATTTTTTGCGGCTGTTCGTTTCCTGCTTCGAGGTAAGTAATATCTAAAGCGGGGTTTGGATAGGTGTGCAATTGCACGGGTGTGATATAGAATTCCTCTATGCCGCTGGTGGTATCTATCACCGTTATTTTCCGCGTCAGTATCTTGGAGCGGTTCCCGGAATTATCCATCGCCTGGTAGCTTTTCAGGAATATGCCCGTCGCGCTGGTATTTACAAAGCTTCCTCCAATAAATACATAAGGCATGCTGTCGTAATTATCCGATACAATATAGCCGTGTTCCAGAAAGGGCTGTCCTTTTTGCAGGGTAATATCAGTTGGCCCTGTCAGCGTCAGAATAGGAGGGATGAGGTCATGCACCACCACCACAAGTTTCAGCGTATCAGAACTTCTTTTCAGGGTATCCAGGGCGTAAATTTTGATGATATAGGTGCCAAGATGCGCTGTGTCTACAAAACCTATCCTGCGTACCGGAATGGAATCACCGACATCATTTTGCGCAAGCGCAGGCGGGATGAGGGAGTCGTAAGGCTCCAGAAAGGCTGTATCCTGCAGGAGCCTTATTGTGGGCCTTGCGGCATAGCTTTTGTATGAGAAGCAAAACGAAATGAGCAGGGCTAAAATAAGCCTTAAATGGACAGTTTTCATATTCATGGCATGAATCATTGTAACTTTACAGCAAAATTCCATTTCAAATATAAGAATTAAGCCGCAAAATGCAAGAAGAAGACAACATAGTAGAGGAAGAAGAACAATCGGAAGACCTGTACGAGCATTTCAGCCTTGTAGTGGATAAGGGGCAGGAAAGCCTGCGTATCGATAAATTCCTGGTGGACCGCATCCGCAATGCCAGCCGCAACAGGCTGCAGGCGGCAATGCGCGCCGAATGCGTACTGGTAAACGGCAAGCCCATAAAGGCCAATTACAAGGTAAAACCCCTGGATGCCATATCCATAGTGCTGCCGCATCCGCCGCGAGATAAGGAACTGAAGGGTGAGAATATCCCGCTGAATATAGTTTTTGAAGATGATTATTTGCTGATCATAAATAAGCCTGCAGGAATGGTCGTGCATCCGGGGTATAACAACTATACCGGAACACTGGTAAACGCTCTTGTCTACCATTTTGATAATTTGCCAACAGCCAGCGGCGAACGCCGTCCTGGATTGGTGCACCGGATTGACAAGGATACAACGGGTTTGCTGGTGATTGCCAAGGATGAATATACGCTTACGCACCTTGCAAAGCAGTTTTTCGATCATACAGTGGACAGGAGATATACGGCGCTTGCCTGGGGTAATTTCCCGAATGAGGAAGGGACTATTACCGGTAACCTTGCGCGCAGCCAGAAGGATCGCCGCGTGATGCAGGTGTACAAGGATGAGGAAACGGGCAAACACGCCATTACCAATTACAAGGTGTTGGAAAAATTCAATTACACCACCCTGATAGAATGCAAGCTTGAAACGGGGCGTACCCACCAGATCCGCATACATATGCAATCCATCGGGCACCCATTGTTCAATGATTTTTCCTATGGGGGCGACAGGATAATTACAGGGCCTTCATTTACGAAATACAAGCAGTTTATAGAGAATTGTTTTACTATATGTCCGAGGCAGGCATTGCATGCCA
>CAILMK010000664.1 GCA_903835275.1 uncultured bacterium
CCTCTCCCCTACCCCCTCTCCTTTAAGAGAGGGGGGGACAACTCGAATAATGGAAATATTAACGAACCTGAGTGGAGAGGAACTTTAGCTCATGCCGGTTTTACCATTTGAAAATAACAATAAGCTAAAAAAAGTGCTCCGATAAAACGTTTTTATTGTATTTGCTGTTGTTGTAGTATAGTTTGATATTTACAGCACATTTAAAAAATACAACTATGAAAAGTACATTTTTCGCATTAATCATGATCGCAGCAAGTGCCATTACCTTTTTAGCAATAGCAATGTTAAACGGAAGTTTCTAATCTGCGTGAATTGACATGGACTTCCAGGAAGTCCACATGCTTTCGATGAAAAACTAACTCACCTTATAAAGGCAGTCGATGTGACTGCTTTTTTTGTTTATTCTCAGGCAAAAAAATAGCGAGGGTAAAAACCCTCGCTATCAATTTTATCTATGCAGAAGGGCTTAATTTATTAAGCCCCTACAATTCTTACTACTTATTCCTTACTACTTTACTCCTTCATCATTTACCCTGCAAGAGCATGAATAATGTCGTATTTGGTTATGATCTGCAATTCCCCGGAAGGCATACGCACCAATACAGCAGGATTTTCCCTGTTAATCATCCCTGAAATTTCGGAATAGGAAGTATAGGAATCTACTGTAGGAAATGGCTTTTCCATTACCTTTTCTATTGGCTGGTGTTTATTCTCCGGATTCTCGAGAAGTTTAGCATACAACCTGTTTTCAGAAAGGCTACCTACTATCTCTCCATTTTCAGTGATAATGATCTGGTCAATATCCTGTTCCTGCATCATGCTCACTGCTGTTTGCACTGTTTCAGATTTATTTAAGGATATCAGCTCACGCTTTCCCCTGAAATGCAAAATATCCTTCGCAGTCGTAGGTTTGGAATCCAGGAATCCGCGTTCGCGCATCCAGTCATCATTGAAGGCTTTTCCAAGGTATCTTGTAGCATGGTCAGGAAATACTACCACCACCATTTCACCGGGCTTGAACTCATCTTTCAACTGCAATACACCTGCAAGCGCAGCACCGGAAGAATTACCTGCAAGTATTCCTTCTTCACGCGAAATGCGGCGTGTCATCAGGAAGCTATCGCGATCCGTAACTTTTTCAAACCTGTCAATAAGATCAAAATCCACATTAGCAGGAAGTATATCCTCCCCTATTCCCTCAGTAATGTAAGGATAGATTTCCTTCTCATCAAATATCCCTGTTTCCTTGTATTTCTTGAATACGGAACCATAGGTATCCACGCCCCAAATCTTAATAGCGGGATTTTTTTCTTTCAGATATTTCGCAATTCCTGATATGGTACCACCGGTACCCACACCGCATACAAGATGCATTATTTTTCCATTGGTATCGTTCCATATTTCAGGACCTGTACTCAGGTAATGCGCTTCCCTGTTGGATAGGTTATCGTACTGATTGGGATAAAATGAATTTGGTATTTCCCTGCTCAATCGTTTTGCCACGGAATAATATGAACGCTCATCCTGAGGTTCCACATTGGTAGGACAAACAATTACTTCTGCACCTACGGCACGCAGCATATCCGTCTTCTCGCGGCTTTGCTTATCAGTAGTGGTGCAGATCAGCTTATACCCTTTGATGATACAGGCAAGCGCAAGCCCCATGCCTGTATTGCCGGATGTTCCCTCAATCACAGTGCCGCCGGGTTTCAATTTGCCTGCCTTTTCAGCATCTTCTATCATTTTAATTCCGATCCTGTCCTTTATGGAATTACCGGGGTTAAAATATTCCAGTTTTGCGTAAACTTCAGCATTAAGGCCCTTAGTTATCTTATTGATCCTTACTAAAGGAGTATTGCCAATGGTATCGAGGATATTATTATACTGCATGGGGCAAAGATAGGAATTCGATCAGATAATGGGTAATGTGCTGATTAGTTAATGTGGTAATTGGATGATTTTCAAAATTTCAAAGATTTAGGAAATCTAATCTTTACATTTTCATAAACTTCCCATTCCAAACACCTTCTTTGCCTCGGATTTTAATTATGTACATGCCATGAGGCAAAACAGAGACATCAATATAACTTTCAGGAAGTACAGCTTTTTGGTTCTTAATTAACTTTCCCGACAAATCAATTATTGAAATATCACCATGATCTATCCCTTCAGGAAACCGAACCTGCAAGATATTTTCCACAGGATCGGGATAAATTTTTATTTTAAATTGTGAAAATTGATTTTCATTTTCTATTCCCTGTATAAAACTCATGGTATCCACCCTTACAACAGAATGATTTCTTGGAAAATGAATAGTGTCACCATTAGTTATCTTGTGAGGACAAAGGGAGTCGTAAGTATATTTTAAGGACAAGTTAAAAGTATCATAATTGAGGTTTTCATCAATTTTAATTACTACCGTACGGTAATTAGTAGCGTAATAAGAACTATCATCAGCTGCCGGAGAACAAATAACAAACTTACCATCAAAAGTTTGTCTGATTGTAGAACCTGCAGCATGAATACCTCCCAAAAAATCTTTTTCCATAAGGACCTTCCCTGATGAATTTACTTTCGTAACGTGAAGATAATCGTTAGAATAATCAACTTTGCTGCAAATACTCCCAACTAATAAATAAGTACTATCATTTATTTCAATTCCATCCATAATATTATCATATCTTGTTGTATCTCCAAAATACCTTACCCATTGCGTTTTTCCCAAAGAGTCAGATCTGATCATGTAATAATAAGGTATTGAAAAGTTTGTTGCATAATATAAGTCATAAGAAATTCTAACATAACCCTTATTGGGGGCATGAAAACCAATACCGCTGTAGCCATATTTATTAATATGATTTCCGTACATATCCGACCAAATTTTCTTACCATTCTCATCTAATAGAATAGCTGTTGAATGTATGTTTCCTGAATTCCACACAGTGTCATTTGGATTTTTGCATCCACTTAATAGCATGCTTCCATCATTGTTAAATATTATTTGATCCGTTTCACAACTATCAGCATAGTTCCACTTGTATTTAACATTGGAATCTTAGGAATATACTAGTGATGTC
>CAILMK010000665.1 GCA_903835275.1 uncultured bacterium
ACTTACAACAAAGCTAATAAAGCATTTATTGCATTCGAACAGGAAAACGAGCGAGAGCCTTCAACCGAGGAACTAGCCGGGATACTGGATATGAGTGAAACTGAAGTAACTAATATTTTCACCAGTAACACCCGCCACACATCGCTTGATGCACCTGTGCATGAAGCAGAAGATGTGGCTATGGGCGATCTTCTTGAAGGCAGCAGTGATACTGATGACGACGTTATGAAGGATTCCCTTCGCAATGAAATCCGCAGAATATTGAAATCACTAAGTGTAAGGGAAGCTGAAATTCTTTCCGCCTATTTCGGGCTCGAAGGCGACCAGGGACCAAGCATCGAGGAGATAGGGGATAAGTACGATCTTACAAAAGAAAGAATACGCCAGATTAAAGAGCGTGCTATCAAGCGATTACAGAAAGCCAGGTACAGTAATGCACTTAAAGGTTATCTTGGATAATATTGTCAGCTGTCAGTACAAAATGGCAGTTATAAATGCATTTTTTATGCTGAAAAAAAGAGGAATGTTCAAACGTTCCTCTTTTTTTATTGAGATTGTCTGCTTACATTTGCAGCCCCGAACACAATTCCATTACTGCCCGGGTGGCGAAATTGGTAGACGCACTGTGTTCAGGTCGCAGCGTTCGTAAGGATGTGCTGGTTCGAATCCAGTCCCGGGCACAAATAAATGAGAGCGGAGAAACAGAGCGAAGAGCGGTTTCTCTGCTTTTTTGTTTACCCCAAAGGCCGCTGTCTTTCCTTAGTATATTTCTTTGGCGCCATGTCTTCTCAATAATTTAATTCAGGAAAATTTCTTTGATAGATTTCTTGAAAATATCTCCATGTCCGTGCTCAGTTTACCCGGTCCAACAATCTGTATAAGGCAGCCTCTGTAAAAGAAGTGCCATCTTAATTTAACGGTGAAACAATTCCCGGGATTTACCGAAAAGTCCTTACGGCTTGATTATTGTATCTCAATGATACAACAACAATTAACTAAGGTTTTCCCTGAAATCAAAGATATAGAAAATAAATTTATGGACACGAAGGAATTGGAAGGATTGCCAAAACAGGATGGCGAGATAGAAAAAGGCAAAGCCCACATCACTGTAGAGCTTATAGAATATGAACATAACGAAGTAGTAAGTAAGTCGATAATGAAGAAGACAACGGGTTCTGTCAATGCCATGTCTTTCGATACAGGAACGGGACTTAATAATAAAACTTCTCCGTTCGATACTTACCTTCAAATAATAGATGGGAGTGCAATTATTGTTGTGGATGGGAGAGCTTCCAAACTGGATGTCGGGCAGGGGATATTGATACCTGCGCATGCTACAAGCCACGTAGAACCTAATGGACGCTTTAAGTTGTTGCTCACCGTTATAAAGAGTGGATATGAATAATGATTGTTTTTGTTGAAAAAGCGACGACAAGTGGAATTTTCTCAACATTTTAAAAATCTTCGTCATTAGTTTTTATACTTTACAACTAATGGGAACGTCAATTTAGAGTCAAGTAAAACAGTAGACATGCTGTTTTTCTCCTCACTTAGTCGTTCCATTGTGTTAGGATGTTTTTCGTATTTTTGTTTTCATGTCAGGTGCATCAGATATTGATTTGGAAGACCGCAAAAAACTTTTAAGGGCGTTTCCATCGAAACTTCATGATGACGTGGAGCAGGTTTTAAATATTTTGCCCTGGCATCATACCGTTTGGTCGCACAATGGAAGTTTACAAAGTGTCTTCCGGTTAGTTGGTCCGGGTGATATAAGCGTAACAATCAACAATGAACACTTAAAAATTCCATACCGGTTGTACTTCAATGAGCCGAATCCGGAGGATGAGTTAGTGCTTACAGAAGTACAACAATGCATACTTAATTGCGTGTATTTAAGACATGCGAACGGATTTACAAGGCAGCAGCGGCTGGAAAAATTACTCAATCAGACTGAATACTTCACTATCCCTTTCGTATTTTCCTTGTTAGGAGAATATGTGATGGAAATATTGGAGGTTTTAGAACGGCATATCAATTCGCAAACAATACCGAACTACCTGAAATTCATTTCTGAAAACGAAAGATATTGGCAAAGTACGCAGGGGAGGGTAAGTAGTTACTGGGATCTATTCTATAGGAATAGA
>CAILMK010000666.1 GCA_903835275.1 uncultured bacterium
GAAAGGAGGCATATTATATACAGCCAAAAATGGACTTCAATATGAAGACTGGGATATTCTGTATAATAGGATAAGCCCAATAGCAGAAAATTTATACCTGAAGCCGCTTAATTAGTTCCTTTATCCTCTCGATAGAAAGCTTGTGTTTGATAATTTCAATATCATTCGCAAGCTTTTTGCGTTTTTCCGAATCGGATACAAAGTTTAGTTCGGTCTGTTTAAGTCTTAACTGATTGTTGAGGTCGAGTGTTTCCATATTCTTTTTAGATAAATATCTGGCTTGTACCAATAATAGATTATAGCCATATCGAAGTACAGAAAATAATCAAAAAATAGGCGAAAAAGTGGATTTATGGCGTACCAAAATAAACCACCCTAAATTTGGTACAATAAAAACTATTTCTTATCTTTGTTCCACAAATAAAGTGAAACATGAATTTGAAAGCCAGGTACATACGGAAATCTACATTACTTCAGAACGAAGCCAGACAACTTGCCAAACAGCAACCAGACGAAAAAATATTCATTGACAAAATTAGCGGAGCGATTCCTTTTAGCGAACGCCCCCAAGCCATAGAACTATTAAATGCCGTAAAACGGGGCGAAATCACCTACATAAGCGTTAGCAGCATTGACCGTTTAGGAAGGTCAACTTTGGACGTATTACAGACTATTGAAAAATTTACTATTGCAGGTGTTACTTTGAAAGTTGATAACTTGGGTTTGGAATCACTTATCGGAGGCAAAGAGAATCCTACATTTAAACTTATTGTGAGCGTCCTTGCAAATATTAGTGAGATGGAAAGGGAAACCCTCCGCCAAAGACAGCATGAAGGCATAATAGAGGCAAAAAAGCGTGGGGTATATAAAGGTCGTGAGAAAGGGACATCCGAAACAGCGGAGGAAATATTGGCTAAATATCCAAAGGTGGTAAATTATCTGAATCGTAAAGTAAAACCAAGTTACACCGAGATAGCTAAACTCTGTGACTGCTCAAAGAATACAGTACAAAAGGTAAAGAAGGTATTAGAAATTGCATAAACTTTCCTTAGATTACCTTAACAGGGAAAATCTTTCCAGTTATTAAAGTAAAGGGTATGATTTAGGTATGGTAAAAAACAAAACCCCTTAAAAATCAAGGGGTTTTGCGTTAAGAAGAGGTCACGTCCGGATTCGAACCGGAGTAGAAGCTTTTGCAGAGCTTTGCCTAGCCGCTCGGCCACGTGACCCTGATTAAAGGACGGCAAAGATAGTAAATTTTTGACTTACGAGATTTTCCAAATCTTTGAGATTTGGAAAATCTATAATTCGTCGCGGTTTGTAAATTTTTTCACTGCACCCATTCTATATAAGAGGAATGCATTTCGCCTTTCATAAAAGGATGGATCTTTTCAATCTTTACACGCATTCCACTCACTTCCTTGTATTTTGCTGAAACCTCAAGGGCAATATGCTCGGCAAGGCTTTCCATAAGGTGATATTCATTTTTTGTCTTTTCAAGGACGATCACATTCAGGGATTCATAATTTAATGTATCCTTTAAAAGATCGGTCTGCCCTGCTTTCTCCAAAGGATAATCTACCTCTATATCTATATTCAGGTTTCTACCTATCAAACGCTCTTCCGCAGAGACCCCAATATGGCAGAAAACCTTAATTCCTTTCAATCCTATTTTTCCCATTCTGTATTTTGATGTATTTTTGAGGGTTCAAAGCTATATATATGAGTGAAAATAATCAAGGGGCAGGAAATTTCAATGACAGGTACGAATATCATGACTATTACCTTACAGATGAATTCCTTACGGATGAGCACAAACTGATTCGCTCCACGGTGAGGGAGTGGGTAAAGAAAAATGTCACCCCGATTATTGAAGATTATGCGCAAAGGGCGGCATTCCCACAGCACTTGGTTAAACAAATGGGCGATCTGGGACTATTTGGTCCAACAGTTCCCCAGGAGTATGGAGGACAGGGACTTGATTATATTTCCTATGGCCTGATGA
>CAILMK010000667.1 GCA_903835275.1 uncultured bacterium
AACCTCGAAGAGGTGGCATTATTACAGGGAATGAATTAGGTGCTTGATTTAAAACCGCGTAGGGCTTGACACTATTTCAAGAGGTGTAGTTACATGTGTCAAGTCCCGCGTCAGGACATTTTAGGGGGCAAAAAAACCGGGCTGCAATTTCTTACAGCCCGGAAGTTCAAAATGATTTTAAGATGTTGTTTGCTTTCCGTCAAACAGCACTATTTACCCTCTCTAATTTATTCAACTTTCAATTCCTTCATGATATTATCGGCTCCTGCATAAATATCAATGACCCACAATACATAACGTATATCTACAGCAATAGTACGGTTAAGCTTGGGATCAATAACAAGGTCACCGATCATACTTTCCCAGTCACCATCAAATGCAAGCCCTACAAGATGGCCGTTGCCATCCATCACCGGACTACCACTGTTTCCGCCAGTAATATCTGTAGTGGTTAGGAAATCTATACGCAGGGTATCATTCTCTGCATACCTGCCGAATTTTTTAGCCTTCAATAATTCCAATTGCCTTGCAGGAACGTCAAATTCCGGATCCTGCGGATTATATTTTTCAAGAATGCCCTGATAAGTAGTATAGTATTTATAACCGATGGCATCCCTTGGGATATATGGTTCCACCTTTCCATACGTTACGCGTAAAGTAGAGTTAGCATCCGGATAAAATTTCTTGTCGCTTTGCCATTCACGCAAACCTTGTACGTACAGTCTATGGTATTCATTCTGTGTACTTGAAACGCTCGATTGTGTAGAAGCAAGGTCAGCAAAATAATAGTTGATTGCTCCTGCCAATAATTCAAAGAAAGGATCTTTTTCCAGTTTTTTTGCACTTGCCTTATTAAGGAATTTTTCTGCTTTCTCTTGCGTCAGGAGGGAGGATTTATTGTAAAGATCATTGACGTACATATCCACCGCTGATTTGGAATCCATACCTTTATAATGTGACATCGCCTTCTCTAAAAACTGCGGCCTTTTTTCCGCGGGAATACCCTTATACATGAGGTATAATTCCGCAGCCAGGACTTTCTTGTCTGTGTTCATTGTTTTCTTTGCGAAATACTCTTTTACCTTGCCCTGGTATGCCATTGCAAGGGAATCTATTTCGGCTCGTTTCATTTTAGAACCATCAATATTTTTGTATAGCCAATAATAAGAGATTCCATATTCTACGACCGGAGAGCTGAATAGTCCGTACCCTACATAACTAAGTGCGGGTTCTATACTTTTTAATTTTTCATCAGCTTCACGTATCTTGTCGAATATTTTTCCATACTTCGCTTTTCTATCTTCATTTGCATTTACCCACTCAGTGAATTTAGCTTCCTTTTCTTTTTGCTGGTTGATGTAGGTCATTTGCTTCAACTGCCTTTCCTGCCCCAAAAGATATTTGTACGTGTTGCTTGTCGAAGCAAAATCAGATGCAAGAGTCAGGGCAACACTGCGGTCAGCATCCATATCTTGCTTCATTATATTTATTTCTGTTCCCATCGCTTCAATGGCGGCAGGATTTGAAACGTTGCAATTAGACTCAAACTCATCTGAGGTTAAATATCTTTTTGTAGAACCGGGATATCCCATGATCATGGTATAATCATCTTTCTTTACACCTTTCAGGGAAATTGTAAGAAAGTATTTTGGCTTGTATGGAATATTGTCCTTGCTGTATTTTGCAGGCTTACCATCTTTATCCGTATAGATACGCAGAATGCTGAAATCTCCTGTATGGCGGGGCCACATCCAGTTATCCTGGTCGCCGCCAAATTTACCAATGGCAGAAGGAGGGGCGCCTACCAGTCGCACATCCTTGAATACTTCGTACGCAAGTAGGTAATATTCGTTTCCGTAAAAAAATGAATTGACCTGTATCTTGTATTTATCTGCATCCGGTTCCGCTTTCTCTATAGAGTCACGAAGCATTTTTATTTTTATTGCGCGGACTTCTTCATTTTTTATTTTACCTGCCTGCTCCATGATGATGCTTGTCACATCTTTCATGTAGACAAGGCGTGCAGCGGTCATTCCTTCGTTTTGCAATTCTTCCTCATGGCTTTTTGCCCAGAAACCATTTTTAAGATAATCATGTTCCACGGTGCTATGTTCGGCTATGGATTCATATCCGCAATGGTGATTTGTGAAAAGTAAACCTTCATTGGAAACTATTTCCGCAGTGCAGGTTCCACCGTTTAAAACCACTACTGCATCTTTCAGACAGGACTTGTTGATATTATAAATATCATCAGCACTAAGTTTTAATCCCTGTGCCTGCATATCCTTTTCATTGTATTGTTTCAACAGGAGGGGGAGCCACATGCCTTCGCCTGCAAATAATTTCGCGCTGAATAATATTCCAAGGAAAGTGTAAATAAATATTTTCTTCATACTGTTTGCTTTTCGTGGGAGCGTAAATAAGTTGTTAAACGTTTAGTAAGTTTCGTTGGTTACAGTTTTAAAAAACAAGGCCGCGATTATGGCGGCCTTGTTCACTAATTAATTTGTAGTTCCTCTATATATGTTAATCTACATTGTCATGCAGAAAACTATTCCTTGGGTGTAAACTCGGAGAATCCTCCTGTGGATCATCCAACAGGTTATAACGGGAAATATTTGATTCAGATGAATGCGGCACATTCTGCAATTTTATTTTCTTGCGAACGTATGCAGGCACCCTTTCAATGCTATCAAGGTTCTGTGAATTTTTCACATCTTCACTTCTTGCCGGAACAGGATTGTTGTAATCATTCCTTGGTGCTGTTTTCAAAACAGGTTCCATATAATGTTCTTCTTCAAAAAGAGGAAGCGTTTCCTGTTTCATTGTTTCGCGCCTTGGTTCAGGGCGAAGTGCGGCTACATCCTGAGGTTGCAATACCGGCTTTTCAGCTTTAATCATAGGCTCCCATTCTTCTTCAGTTTCCATAACACTTGGAGCAGGATGATTAACGATCAGTTCGATTTCTGTTTTACGCTCAGGAGTTTCTGTCAGCGATACGATGACTTTTTCCTCCTGAGCTTGGGACTTTCGCTCGAAACCAGTAGCTATAAGGGTGATCATTAATTTATCTTCCAGGGTTTCATCACTACAATGCCCCCAGATAATGTTTGTTTCACTTCCTGCTTCTTCCTGGATATAAGAAGTGATCTGG
>CAILMK010000668.1 GCA_903835275.1 uncultured bacterium
GAAAAAATTGATGAACAGAAGCTTCGTTATGTAATGACGGATCTTTCGAAGCTTCTCGAAGAATTTCTTGCGTATACGGAATATGAAAAGAGTGAAGTATATAAGAAACACCTCTTGCTGAATGCCTATGATGTGCGCAAGCTGGATAAGTATTTTCAGCAGTTGATAGATTCAGCTATGGGGCAGCAAAAAAAGGAACCTTTCAGGGATGTAAGCTGGTATTTTAACCAACACTTACTGGAAGAAAATTCTTATTTGCACAGTCTGAGCAGGGAGGCACGCGGCCTCGCAGAGTCTTTGCAACAGGCAGTAGATAATCTTGACCTGTATTACCTTTCCAATAAACTGCGCTTCTGCTGTGTGATCTTCAATCTCCAGGATGTGGCCCAGGTAAAATACGACAGCCATTTATTGAAGGAGATCCTGGATTATCTGAGTGATGACCACTTCAAGGACGTACCTGCCATTGCCATCTATTACCAAATATTGATGACCTTCCGTGAACCGGATGAGGCAAAGCATTACCTGCGTTTAAAAGAGATGATAGAGGAACATACAGGACACTTCAAACAGGAAGAGGCGAAGGACATGTATGTATTCGCATTGAATTATTGTATAAAAAAATTGAATAGCGGTGAACTTGATTATACAAAAGAGCTATTTGACCTGTACAAATCGCTTATTGAAAAAGAATTGATTTTTGAAAACGGGGAACTGGCTTCCTCTGATTTTAAAAATATTGTTACCATTGGTTTGCGTTCCAACCAGGTAAGCTGGACAGAGAAGTTTATCCATGAAAACAAGGACAGGGTTCCTTTGGCATTCCGTGAAAATACGTATACCTATAACCTGGCGTTTTTACTTTATTTCAAGAAAGAATTCAGCAAGGCCTTGCGCCTTTTGCAAAGTGTGGAATTTGCGGATAATTATTATCACCTTGATGCGAAAACATTATTGCTGAAAACATATTATGAGCTTAATGATACAGAACCTTTTTTCTCGTTAACGGATGCTTTTACCAATTATTTGAAACGCAATAAATTTATTTCGGATTATCAGCGCACGGTCTATTTGAATTTTGTCCGGTTCACCAAGAAACTGATGCATATCCGCATTGGCAGCAGGGTAACATTGCCTGATGTGAAGGCGGAATTACACGATATAAAACAAGTAGCTGATCTGAACTGGCTGCTTGATAAGTTAAAGGAACTGGAAGTACATTAATATTATTTATCCCTGTTTAACAATTCCCCGGCAAGTTGTCTTAATTCTTTTTTAGCATCTTCAGGAACATCTGTTTCTTCAAGGCATGCCAGTGCTTCAGAGTAATATTTTTCACTAAGATCCCTGGTGATATGCTTCACTCCCAACTGCTCATAAATTGTTAGAATGAGCTCCACTTTCTTCACATAATCCCTTTCAGTGGCAAGTTCATCCAGTTTTATCCGCATTGCAGGAGGGGCCAGTTCTCGTGCTTTAATAGCAAGGAATGTTTTTTTATTCTCAACAATGTCTCCACCTATTGATTTTCCAAATGTTTTTGGATCACCAAAGCTATCCAGCAGGTCATCTTGTATCTGGAAAGAAATTCCCAGTTTGTATCCGAAGGTATAGATCAGGTCGGCTTCTTTTTTATCAGCACCGGCAATGATGGCTCCCATCTTTAGGCATCCGGCAAGCAAGGCAGCCGTTTTCAAACCAATCATATCTATATATTCTTCAATACTGATCTCATCCTTGCCCTGGAACTCCATATCCAGTTGCTGACCTTCACAAACCTTTATGGCAGTATCGTTAAACAAGCCAATCGTTTCAGGCATTTTATTTCCGGAAGACTCCGAAAGCAATTTGTATGCAAGTACCAACATTACGTCACCGGCAAGGATTGCAGTAGGGGCATTCCATTTTTCATGAACTGTTTTTTTTCCCCTGCGCATCGCTGCGTTATCCATGAAATCATCGTGAACAAGGGTGAAGTTATGAAATACCTCCATTGAGATAGCCGGCTGGATAGCACTATTAATGTCTCCGCCGAACATTTTACAACTCATCAATGTCAGTATCGGGCGGATACGCTTTCCCCCTAATGACATCATATAGTTGGCAGGTTCGTAGAGGGAAACCGGTTGACCGTTAAAATGTAGCTCCTTAATGGCTGATTCTATCTGTTTATAATAAGAATTCATTCATGCAAAGATAGTTGCTCATAGCCCAGTATCGGGCAGGAAATTAAAATTATGAGGTGCTTTTTTATATGAAGGATTTCAAGGAGAATGCTATCTTTGTAGGAATGGACACAATAGAGGAAAAATGGGGGCTTGTCAGCGCATCACTTACAAAAAGGTTTGGGAAAGCTGCTGACGTTAAGGCGGCATTGTACGTCATTGGACTGCGGGAGTGGGGGAAAAAGAAAACCAAGAAGATCACTAAAGAGGAAAAACTGGATCTTATGAACCTTGCCGCCTGCAAGATACTGAGCCCTGACGGCTATTTTGAGGTACAGCACCTGGATGCTGAAGGCTGGCCGGTTTGGAAACAGGCAAAGGCACTGCCACCCATGACCACAAAAGAACAGGAATTATTTTTGATGGAGCATATCTACAAATATTTTGAATCAGAACGATTACTTTAATTGTGAATTTTATTTTTCAAAAAAACAACCGCCTCTTTTTTTACAAACAAAGGACAATTATCCTGTGTTTGATGGCATTGTTTTTTTTCTGTTCGGCATATACGCAAACCACAATCATTAAAGGAAAGGTTACAGATGCAAGCACCGGAGAAGGTCTTCCGTATGTAAATGTCTTTTTTCCTCAGAGCCGTGCAGGAACAGTAACCGATTTCGATGGATTTTATACAATTACTTCTGAAAAGCCTGAGGATTCAATCGTAGCCCGTTATATAGGCTACAAACAGCGCTCCAAGCCTGTTATAAAAGGAGCAACACAGGAAATAAATATACAGTTGGATCCTTCCGGTTTTGAACTGAAGGAAGTAGTTGTTCATCCCGGCGAAAATCCGGCATTCAGGGTACTCAGGAATGTATGGAAGAACCGTGACAAAAATGATAAGCGCAGCCTTGAAGAATATAGTTATGAAAGTTATAGTAAAATAGAGGCAGATGCCAGCAATATAGAAACCTTCAGGAAATCCAAGGTAATGCTTCCTTTCCGCAAGATCCTGGATAGCCTTAAAATGATGGCTGGTGAAGATGGAAGGCCGGTACTTCCTTTCTTTATTTCTGAATCATTGTCTGATTATTTTTATGCCAAAAGTCCCGAAAGGAAAAAGGAATACATCAAGGCAAATAAAACAAAGGGGGTTGGAGTAACCGATGTGCAATTCATGCAGCAGGTCATGGGTGCATCATTCCAGGATTACAATTTCTACAAAAATTATATAAACATCCTGGAGAAAAACATCATATCTCCGATAGCAGGAACGGGAATTACATTTTATCATTATTATCTTACCGATAGTTTATTCATCGATAATAAATATTGCTACAAAATAGAGTTTAAACCACGCAATGAAAGTGATCTTGCATTTACCGGAACCATGTGGATCACGGATACTACATTCGCATTGAAGCGTCTTACGGTGGAAATTGGTGACAAGGCAAATCTGAATTTTATTAAGAGATTAAAGATACAACAGGATCTTGTACAGACAGCGGAAGGTCCATGGTTGCCCGCCAAGATCCGGATACTTGTGGATATTGCTGAGTTGACCAAAAAATCCGTGGGCGTATTATTGAAGCTGTATGTATCCAATGATAGTTTTGTAGTGAACAAGGAAAAGCCTGCCGGCTTTTTTAAGGATAGGATTGCAGTGGCAGAGGATGCACAGGATCACAGTGAAGCATACTGGGACGCAAACAGGCATGAGGAACTGACCAAGGATGACAGACAGGTGTACAGGCTTATTGACAGCATAAAAAATATTCCAAGAATAAAGTCCTACGTAGAAGTTATTGATGTTATAGTGAACGGTTATTATCGTGCAGGAAAATATTTTGAGATGGGCCCGTATATTTTTCTTTACGGGCTAAATCAGGTGGAGGGAAATAGGTTCAGGATGGGTTTTCGATCAAACGCAACATTCAGCAAAAAATGGATACTTAAAGGGTATGGCGCATACGGAACCCGGGATGGAAAATTTAAATACAATTCTCAACTGGAATATTTCCTCTCACGCAAAAACTGGACTAAAATAGGAATCCAAAGGAAAGAGGATATTGAAGAACTGGGAATACAGGATGAATTTTCCGGCGATAATAATTTATTGACTGCTAGCTCTCAGGTAGGATTACTTACAAGATTGAATAAAGTTGCATTAACGCGTGCCTGGTTTGAAACTGATGTTTTCCGTGGATTTAATGAGCGCGTTTTTTTTCTCAATGAAAACTTTACACCGGTTGGAAGGAATTTTCATTTTGGGTTTTATCCTGATCCCGGTAATCACAACAGGATTGATCATTTCTATACAATTTCTGAAATATCAACAGAGTCAAAATATTCTTTTAAAAATGCATTCCTCATCAAGGATAACCGGAGGGTACGTGTACAAATAGACCGTTCGCCTGTTTTTACGTTGAAGTATTCGCTGGGGCTCAAAGGAGTTTTGGGCAGTGATTTTTATTATCATAAGCTATCCCTGAATATAAGTCAGGGAATAAAACTTGGGGTGTTTGGAAGAGGACAATATTCTTTTACCGGTACGAGGGTATTTAATCCATTACCCTATCCGTTACTCGATATCCAATTGGGCAATGAAACATTTATAAGAAGTGATGAAGCATTCAATCTTATGCGCTTCTTTGAGTTTGCCGGGGACAAAAGTGTTACCGCCTTTTATACCCAGCATTTTGATGGATTAATTTTTAACAGAATCCCATTGATAAAAAAATTATC
>CAILMK010000669.1 GCA_903835275.1 uncultured bacterium
CAAAAGTTGATAATTCATGGAAGATTACAGAGATTGATCTATCAGAATGTGATGACAAAACTAAGTTATGGGATATTCAAAATTGCGGAATGTTGCGTAAAACATTAAAAAACTGGGGACGTAAACAATAAAACATGCAGTATTATTTCCAGCCTGACCTACAAATAACTGAAAAGCATTTCGCTTTGACGCCTGATGAATCTCATCATGCAGTGAAAGTATTGCGTCATAATGCCGGTGATATTCTGAATATTCTCAATGGTAAAGGCGGGAAATTTACTGCGCGCATTCTGGAAACGCACCCAAAAGGTTGTGCAATGGAAGTGACCGGATTTGTGGAAGAACCTGCATATAGTCCCAAAATACACATTGCACTTTCACTGATAAAAAGCAGGGAACGCATAGAATGGTTTCTTGAAAAAGCCATTGAGATAGGAGTAACAGAACTGAGCTTTTTCACGTCGCACCAAAGTGAAAAACGCGGACTGAATGAAGAACGATTGCAAAAAATAGCTGTCAGCGCTTTAAAACAATCGGGTAATACATGGCTACCAAAAATAAACGCGCTGACTTCTTTTGATAAATTGATCAAATCTGAAGAGACTGGTATGAAATTTATCGCTTATTGTCCGGTTGATGAGACCGAACTACTAAGGCAAAAACATACCAGCGGCAGCGATGCCATAATACTTATAGGACCGGAAGGCGATTTTACACAGGACGAAGTTAATAATGCAAGGAATAATGGATTTGTTGAGGTTAGCCTCGGGACAAACCGTCTGCGTTCTGAGACCGCCGCTTTGGTTTCTTTAGTATATTTGAAGTTGTAATCCATGAAATACAACAAACATTATAACCCACACCATTTAGACAGATTGATAGAATTGAAAGGGAAGCCCCTTGCAAGTTTTACCCGTAGAGCTATAGCTTTTATCATTGACCTGATTGCCAGCACGATCTTGTTATTAATCGGAATGATCATTTATGGGTTAGCCTCAAAACTAATTACTCCTATTCATAAGGGGCTTTATAGAGTTAACCTGACCTTTGGACAGGAAGTGTCCGATATAATTCTGGAATTGGTTGTTCCAATTGCTTACGCAGGATTACTCGTTTATATTACTCAAGGGAAAACCATAGGCAAATGGATCATGGGAATCAGGGTAGTTTCGCTTACTCATCACCGAATATCATTTATACATTCTGCAGAAAGGGCTATGGCTTATGTAACTTCAATCCTTGAGTTTGGCTTTGGATTTGCACAGTATTTCATGAACGTCAATCACCGCACCCTTGGTGATAAGGTTGGCGAAACAATTGTCATTCGTGATCGGCTGACACATAAAGAAAAGCTACATTTGCAAGAGAACGAGGAAACGGTAACTATTGAAAATGCTCTGGAATTGGAGGAAGCAAGTATATAAAATTACAAATGAAGAAAATTGCACTGATAATATTAATTGCGCTGGTAAGCATCGGAAATGCATTTAGCCAGAAGAAATCCGTCAAACTGGGTTTGCTGAAATACAATGGGGGAGGGGACTGGTACGCTAATCCGACTTCCCTGCCCAATCTGATTACTTTTTGCAATAAACAACTGGGTACCAATATAGCCCTCGAGCCGGATGAAGTGGAAGTTGGCAGCAAGGATATTTTGAATTATCCCTTCCTTCACATGACGGGGCATGGCAATGTGGTTTTTTCCGCATCCGAGCAACAGAATTTACGCGCCTATCTTCTCGGCGGCGGCTTCCTGCATATAGATGATAATTACGGAATGGATCAGTATATCCGTCCGCAATTGAAGAAGCTTTTTCCTGAACTCACATTGGTGGAATTACCATACAGCCATCCGATTTTCCACCAGAAATTCCAGTTTCCGAACGGTACGCCCAAGATTCACGAACACGATGGCAAACCGGCACAGGCATTCGGACTTGTTTATCAGGGAAGATTAATCCTCCTCTACACCTATCAAACCGATCTTGGTGATGGCTGGGAAGATTATGAAGTCCACAAGGATTCCCCCGAACTGCATGAAAAAGCCCTTGAAATGGGTGCGGATATAATCCAGTATGTTTTTATGATTAACTAAGCTCAAGGGGCGAAAGGCGAGGGCGAGGGACGAAAGAGATTGCGGATTGCGGATTTTCGATTGCGTTCGCCGCGGCGGAAATAGCTCAAATCATTCAATATTGTCATTCAGGAAGAAACTTGCCAGTGCTACAGATAAAGTTAAAAAAATCTTAAAAAATCGCGACCATTAGCATATCAGCAAATTATCCCATCAGCACATCACTTCAGCCTTGCTTCCATGGCACTCAGGCTATCGATAACGGGTTGGAGGGTTTCACTGAGAATTTGCGGATGCCTGGAATAATACTGCATGGTACGGAGCATTTGTTTGCGTTTAACATGGTGCCTCAAGGCTATTTGCTCATAGCGGACCTGCATGAGCTTTTTTGTGGAATCGGGCAAAAGGTGTAATTCCAGTACGGCAGATTCAGTAATAAAGACATCTTTATATATTTCTTTCATCTTATCTTCGCCGATAATATCCTTAGGCAGGTTTTTTGCACTGTCAGAAGTACAGGCGGGAATAGCCAGAAAAAACAAACCAAAGAGGATTAAACTATAACGTACTGACAAAATATGAGTATTATAACTGATAACCTGGCAGAACTTAAATCCATCCTGCCGGATGACAAAATTACACTGGTAGCCGTTACCAAAACCCATCCGGTGGAAAAAATTATGGAGCTGTACGAAACCGGGCAACGGGATTTCGGCGAAAACCGAGTGCAGGAATTACTCGAAAAAAAGGATAAACTGCCTGCCGATATACGCTGGCACCTCATCGGGCATCTGCAAAGGAACAAGGTGAAATTCATTGCCCCATTCGTTTATATGATCCATTCCGTGGATAGTTTGAAGTTGCTTGAGGAGATCAACAGGGAGGCGGAAAAGAACGGTCGCATTATCAATTGCCTGCTTCAGGTATACGTAGCCACCGAAGAAACCAAGTTCGGTCTGGACTATAATGAACTTGTAGCAATACTTGATTCAGGTGATTATAAAGCCATGATTAACATAAAATTAAAAGGAATTATGGGCATGGCTACCATGACGGATGATGAGGAGCAGGTTCATGAGGAATTTGCCTTGCTCAAGAAAATTTTCGATTCTGTTAAGTCCAACTATTTTGCCGGTGATAATGAATTCAGGATACTATCGATGGGCATGTCCTCGGATTACAGGATAGCCATTGAAGAAGGCAGCACCATGCTCCGCCTGGGTTCAGTGATCTTCGGCGAGCGCCATTATATCGGCGAGATTGATGAATAGTTGTCTGAACTAGTCCGCCGCGGCGGATGTAGGATTAAGGGATTATTGGATTTTTTTAGGACAGGGTTGAAACCCTTCCCTACTCATAAAGATTGAAAACAATGGGTTTAAACCCATTGTTTTTTTTAAGATTGTTTTTCTGAATAGAATAGGGTTTCAACCCCATTCCTGAGCTGAATTAGCATATCTGCACATCACCCCATTAGCACATTATTTCTGATGCAGGCAGATTTCATTACCATCAGGATCGTTCATCCAGCAGAACTTGCCCCATGGAGTATCGTCAATATTCTTGGTTACTATACCCTTGTCATTTAATTCAGCGACTTCCTTCACAATATCATCGGTTTCAAAAATGATCCCATTGGTACTCATTAGTGAAATGGAAGTGCTTTCATTGGGGAGTCCCATTTGAATCCACATTTTACCTTCGCCCATAGGTGCTTCCAACTGAAGATGAAGTCCGGCTTTCAAATAAAATTCCTTTGATTTTTGCTGATCCTTGACCGGGATTGTAATGATTTCGATTG
>CAILMK010000670.1 GCA_903835275.1 uncultured bacterium
TTCTTTTTCAGCAGTTTCAGGTACTGGAGTTTTATGATGCCGTCACTGGCAAACACCTCCGATAGATGAATATTGCCCGCTATCAATGGAAATAAATGTACCTTCAGTTTTGCAGTATTCAGGAATACGAAAGTATCATTGTTTTCAGTCTTGCAAAAAAGCCCTTCGGTATTTACTTCTGTAAAGCCATGCAGGCTGTAGGATTTGAATGTAAGGTCAAGGTGATACTTGTCCTTAAGCTTTGTTCGCGCCTTGGAAACAGCGTAATCCAGCAGCCAGCCCTTGAACAGAAAAGCAAGAATAAATAAAACGAGGAAAAGCCCGAGAAGAGAAAAGAGAATCCTTCGCAGGATTTTTTTGATTTTACGTGGTTCTGGCATTAAGCGAGGTAGCAGGTTTCAGGTTTCAAAAATACTCTAATAAAAGGCATTGGGATAAATACAGTTGAAAATTATTTTGAGCGTGGATGAAAGCTCGTAATTACCTCCCTGAGATAGCCGGAATCCATGTGGGTATAAATTTCAGTGGTGATAATGGAGGCATGCCCCAGCATTTCCTGCACTGCACGCAGGTCCGCCCCTGCTTCCACGAGGTGGGTGGCAAAGGAATGCCGGAAGGTATGCGGACTTATTTCCTTATCAATCCCGGCCTTCATGGCAAGGTCCTTAATGATCAGGAACACCATGATACGGGACAAGGGCTTGCCGAATTTACTCAGGAAAACGTAATCTTCATAGCCACTTTTAATATCAAGATGAACACGAACTTTATTGATATAGGTTTTCAGTTGCTTGCGCGCTGCCTTGCCTATCGGGACCAGGCGTTCCTTATTTCCCTTGCCGATGACGCTGACAATTTCCTCGTCAAAATCAATTTTACTCAGTTTCAGGTTGACCAGTTCTGATACCCGCAATCCACAGGCATAAAGGGTTTCCAGCATGGCGGCATTGCGCTCCCCGTCGGGTTTGCTACGGTCTATCTGCCCGATCATGCTTTCAATTTCTTCACGGCTCAGGACTTCGGGCAAAGCGCGTTTAAGGCGTGGGGTGGATAATAATTCCGCAGGATTTTCCTGTAAGATCCCCTCACCTATCAGGAAAATAAAAAAACCCTTGATGCCGGATATGATCCTAGCCTGGGATGTCGCCGTCATTCCCAGCTCCGCGATCCAGTCAATAAAAGAAGTAAGATGTTTTAATTTAATCTCCTTGAAAGTGATTCCCTCATGCGCCATTTCCAGATACTGGAACAGCTTTTCAATATCATGGATGTACGCCTCAATGCTATTATCCGAAAGGTTTTTTTCAACTTTCAGATAGATGGTAAAGGGACGTTTATAGGTTTCGTATAGCAATTGGTATGACTAATGTTTTGGTAAAATTACGGAATCATTTGTAATGTAAAACTATTGCCTGCCAAAGAGTAATATAATAGAATAACGTTATCATGAATTGCCATGCCCTTTAGGGCGTGGAATAGTGGATACTGAATTTTCTTAGGGCTTTAACCCAAATTTTCTCTCTCATTTGGGCTAAAGCCCATTTATACATTGTTCTTTAATCGGCTTGAAAGCCGTGGCAATTCAATAAATTCTTAACTTAATGACATGGAGGGCCGGTGCGGGGTAACTACAACTCCACTTCCACTTGCTTCGCGAGCAAATCTTCAAATACTTCGCGTTTGCGGATGAGTTGGGCTTTGCCTTTATACACCAATACTTCTGCCGGACGGAAACGGGAATTGTAATTACTGCTCATACTAAAGCCATACGCTCCTGCATTTAGGAAGGCTATGATATCGCCTTCGTGTACCTCATGCATCGTACGGTTTACGCCGAAGGTATCCGTTTCGCAGATGTTTCCAACTACAGAATAAGCGTGTGTAGCACCGGTAGTATTGGATGCGTTCACAATCTCGTGGTAGGCATCATACATCATCGGGCGGATCAGGTGGTTCAGTCCGGAATTCACTCCTACAATAGTGGTTTCAGCAGCGGTTTCCTTGATGACGCTGGCAGTGGCAAGCAAAAATCCAGACTCACTTACGAGGAACTTACCGGGTTCGCACCAAAGCTCAAGTTCCCTTCCATAGTTCTTACAGAATGCCTGGAATTTCTCACTCAGACGTGCGCCGAGCTCTTCTATATTTGTCTCAATATCTCCTTTTTTATAAGGCACCTTGAAACCGGAACCAAAATCAATATAGCGCAAGTCCTTGAAGTGTTTTGATACTTCAAACAAGGCATCCAGTCCCTGTATAAACGATTCCACATCCTTGATATCTGACCCGGAATGCAAATGAACGCTTTCTATATGAATATTATTTTCAGTGACAATCTTCACCACCTTATCCATCTGGTGGATGGAAATCCCAAATTTGGAATCCAGATGCGCGGTTTGAATCTTCTTATTCCCTCCCGCTACAATATGCGGATTGATACGGATGCAAACCGGAATACTTCTGCCGTATTTCTTGCCGAATTGCTCGAGGATATTCAGGTTATCTATATTCAGCCTCACTCCCAATTCCGCTGCTTCAATTACCTCTGAAATCGCCACGCTATTAGGGGTGAAAACGATCTCCTGCTTTGGGAAACCCGCCAGCAAGCCCAGCTTCACTTCGTTGATGGAAACGGTATCGAGTCCGCAACCCAACTTATTCAGCAGGCGCAGGATGTTTATATTGGTGTTTGCCTTGCAGGCATATTTCACCTTAAAGGTGATCCCTGAAAAGGCACTTACCAGGCGCTTGTACTGGGATTCTATCTTATCCGCATTATACACATAGACAGGCGTACCGAATTCCTCTGCTATTTGTACCGCAGGAATACCGCCTATAAGAAACTGATTACCGTTTGATTCCATACTGCAAAGTTAGGGAATTGGATAGATTAGACAATGGCAATTCTTTCTATAAAAATCCTTCATCTTCTTTTGCCTTGATGCAAAAGAAGCAAAAAATCAAGGCTGTGAATGAAAAAGCAAAAATCTTTCCCTCCCTTCGCTAAACAAACCCAAACTCGCTGCTTAAGAATTCACAAATAAACCCTTAGGAATGCTCAGACAAGGTTTTGTTTGGCCGCCCCCCACGCTACTAAAGATTTTTTGACGCTTTTTAATTCAAGGCCTTTCATAGCTCAAAGCAATATTTAGATTCCTTAGAAATATTTTCTACTTTTGTATTCAAATGAAAAACGTCATTCTTGCAATTATTCTTATCTCGCAATTATTGTCCTGCCAATCCGGAAGAAAAAGCAAAGGCAAACTAACATCACATGGTAACGAAGGCAATGCAAATCATTCACGGAAAGATATATCAAAGAGCTTTTCCTGCATTTATTTAAAAGGGACGTCTATTCAGGGCGATACTGACGAATGTACTTGTTTCCTGAGAAATGATACGATAATCCTTAATACCGGCGGAATGCTGCTGGGCGGAACTGCGTTTAATCTATCTATCACTAAAGATACATTTATTTCAACCATTGATCATTTTGTTGATTCAGACTTCAAAACATATAAGCTGGATAAAGACGATACAGCCTTACATGTGGGTATTTCCTTACCTGCAGTGTTTCAGAAAATGCATCTTGATAGCCGTCCGAAATTCGAGCTGGATGAAACGATTAGTGGATGGGTTTCAATAAAAAGCAAAAGCTACTATCACCTAATGGAAAAAGAAACAACAGGGAAAAATCACACGCAAGGTTCAGATGGTTTTTACCTGAAAAAAGATTCTGATGATGTTCGATTCTTTTTCAAATGCAAAGTAGGCATGGATTTGGAGTAATAATTAAAGCTTTACACAAATAGATTTTGAAAATCAACTCGCATCGCGGCAAATCCGAAATCGAAAATCTGAAATCAAAATCACTCCTTCTCCAATGCCTTCCGTATTCTCCACTCAGCGCCCAGCAAGAGCGCTAACACGATTATGATTCCAATAAAATAACTTTTCATGGTGCCCATAGTGATCTATAATCAATTAAACGAATGCCGAAATTCTAAAGGAGATTGGTTGGTTTTTGTCTTGAATAATTTACTGAACGATTGCGGATGCTCAAAGCCAAGTTCATAGGCAATTTCACTGACGGATAAACTGGTGGTGGATAATTTTTCCTTGGCTTTTTCGATCAGTTTATCATGGATATGTTGTTGCGTACTTTGGCCTGTTAAAGCTTTAAGCATTCCACTCAGATAACCGGGAGATACATTCAACGTTTCGGCAATGTGCTGTACTGTAGGCAATCCTTCCTTTGATAATTTATCGCCGTTAAAATACTCATTAAGCAGGGCTTCCAGTCGGTCCAGTATCTGGTGATTGCTTATTTTGCGAGTGATGAATTGACGGTGGTAAA
>CAILMK010000671.1 GCA_903835275.1 uncultured bacterium
CCATTGCGCCGGGTTATTTGCAAAAGGAATGGAAAGTAGGTGACCGCAAATACTACCATTATAAAATGGATAACAAGATCATTAATTTCTATTCCATACTATCTGCCAGGTATACAGTTTTGGAAGATTCCTGGACTTCACCTGAAGGAAAGAAAGTCAATATTCAGATATTCTATCAGCATGGGCAAACCTATGACCTGGATATGATGGTAAAGGGAATCAAGAAAACGCTGGATTATTGTGGGAAAAATTTCAGTCCATATCAATATCATCAGGTGCGTATTCTTGAATTTCCCCGCTATGCAAGTTTTGCGCAGTCATTTCCTAATACCATTCCTTTTTCAGAAAGCATCGGGTTCATTACAAAAGTAGATCCAAACAATCCTGATGATATAGCCTATCCGTTCTATGTTACCTGCCATGAAGTGGCGCACCAGTGGTGGGGCCACCAAGTGATCGGTGCCAATGCAAAAGGTGCTGCACTAATGTGCGAATCCATGGCGCAATATTGTGCACTGATGGTGATGGAAAAAGAATATGGAAAAGCGATGATGGAAAAATTCCTTCGCTATGAAATGGATGGATATTTACGCGCACGCGGAGTAGAAAGCAAAGGCGAACCATCACTGGAAGATGTGGAAGGACAGGGATATGTTTACTATCAAAAAGGCGGAATTGCCATGTATGCCCTGCGTGAATATATCGGAGAAGATTCACTGAATAATGCATTGAAAAGATACGTACACGCCGTTGCATTTAGCGGACCTCCTTACACAAATAGCAGGGAATTTTTGAAATTTATCCGCAGCGGGACTCCTGATTCCATGCAATATCTGGTTAAAGATATGTTTGAGAAAATCACCTTTTATGAAAATTCAGTAAAGAGTGCAAGCTATACAAAATTAGCGAACGGCAAATACAAGGTTGATATGGAAATTGCCATTGGTAAAAAGTATTCCGATAAAATGGGTAATGAAAAATCAGCTTCGGTAGATGACTATTTTGAAGTAGGTGTTTACGGAGAAAGCAAGGATAAGAACAAGCCGAATTTTATTTATTTGCAAAAAATGAAGCTTACGGACAAGTCTAAGAAAATCGAATTGATTGTGGATGAAAAACCTGTAAAGGCAGGAATTGATCCACGCCATTTATTGATTGACCGTAATATCACAGATAATACCGCCAATGTAGGTGATGCTTCTCCGGCGATTGCGAAGAAGTGAGGGCCCTCACCCCCAACCCCTCTCCATATGGAGAGGGGAGTAGCTCGAACCACATAAAAAGTGAAGATATTTGAGTTAAAGTCCCTCTCTTTAAGGAGAGGTTCGCCGCAGCGAATAGGGAGATGTATATGCTGATTCACTATCACGTTACTAACCAATTACTTAATAACCTAATAACTCAATAACCCAATAACCCGTACCTTTGCAGGATAATAGACACTTATGCAAGCGCCTGACTGGGAAGATTACGAACTTATAGACTGCGGAAATTTTAAAAAACTCGAACGCTTCGGGGAATACATCCTGATTCGTCCGGAACCGCAGGCTTTGTGGGATTCCAAGTTGGGTGACAAGAAATGGCGCGAAATGGCCCATGGTGAATATGAAGCCAACAGCAGCACTACCGGTGAATGGAGAAAATTCAAGCCTATTCCGGCAAACTGGGTGATAGAATGGAAAAACAAGGATTTCCGCCTGAAGTTTTTACTGAGGTTCACTGCCTTCAAGCATCTTGGCGTTTTTCCTGAACAGGCTGCCAATTGGACTTATTTATATGATTATTTAAAAAATTGCGGCATCCGCGAGCCGAAGGTGTTGAATCTTTTTGCCTATACTGGTGGTGCATCCCTTGCTGCCAAGGCTGCCGGGGCGGACACCATTCACCTTGATTCTGTGAAGCAGGTGGTAAGCTGGGCGAAGGACAATATGGAGCTTTCCCACCTCAAGGATATACGTTGGGTAGTGGAAGATGCGGCGCTTTTTGCTGCGCGAGAAAATAAACGCGGGCATCTATACAATGCCATTATTATGGATCCCCCGTCTTATGGTTTGGGACCTAAAGGCGAACGCTGGAAACTGGAGGAACATTTGAATGATATGCTGAAGAATGTACTTCCGCTCCTGGATCCGCAAAACCATTGTTTCATCATCAATACCTATTCACTGAATTTATCGGCACTCATCCTGAATAACCTTGTGAAAACGATCATGCCATCCGCAAGGAATATCGAGCACGGAGAATTATACATCATGAGTAAGCAAAAACAGGAAATGCCACTTGGCTCTTACCTGAGATTTCAATCCGGAAAATAATTGGTATATTAATTGTAATCCAAAGTATATGAAGCGTATTATTCCAATTCTGTTTTTTAGTTTGTTTTTCGTCGCAGCATATGCCTGCAAGCCAAAGGCAATTATGAGTGTGCAACACTCTCCCTGCTTTGGTAAATGCGCGAATTTTAAAGTCACTGTCTATGATAATGGTTTTGTAGAATACGATGGAGGGGAATTCGCAAACAGGATAGGAAAATTTCACAAGAAAATTTCCAAAAAGGAAGTAAAGGCGCTGAGGCAACAATTTCGTGACGCTGATTTTTTTAATTTCAAGGATGAATATACCGCACCTGTTACGGACATGCCAACTACATTCGTCATATTTACCGATAAGGGGAAAACAAAAAAGGTCACTGATTATTTTGACGCACCCGGAAGCCTGCGCAAACTCGAGGTTTTACTCAATAATATAGCAGATGATAAAACCGGCTGGATTGAGGATGCACCCGCGAAATAAGTTATTAAGTTATCAGGTAAGGAAAACGTGATAACGTGAGGACTTCATAGCGTAAAAGTCGCTGATTCGTTCGCCGCAGCGAATATTTATCCGAATCAAATGAGCCTGGGATTTTCAATCCTATTGGATAGAATATCCAGATCAGCAGGCGAATTTATGATCTATTTAATTTACGGTCCATTAGTATGATATTATGCATGGCAATTACATCAATTCCTCTATATGCCGGAAGAGAATATTTGATACCGTTATGATCAGTAATGAAAAGTGTATCCATGTCATTTTTGTGATTTTCGGACATGGGAGTTGATGGAATGAAGGTGATTTGTTTTATTGCATTAATATCTAAGATAAGAACATTATTGTTAATGCTAAATATGATTTGTCTGGTGCAAATTAAGGTCCAATCTTTACTTGGGCTCATAAAGAAAATTACAGGGATTCCACTGACTTCAAATTTAATATATTGATTAAGATATTCTCCTACGTTAGCAGAGATATCTTCAATATAAATAGTATACTCTTTTGTAAAATCATACTTCCCGGCTTTCCACCTTAAACGTTTTGCAATAAACTCATCAGTTTTAAACATAGGAAAGCATTTAGTTTGATGACCACTCCAATCGTAAATCGTAAATCAAAAATTGTGCATCCTTATTTCTTCTTCACCTGCGGCCTTTTAACAGGATAACTTACATCAACATCTCCTTTGGACATATTATTGAGCTTACCTTTCAGGAGGCTACGCTTAAATGCGCTTAGATGTTCTATGAAAAGTATGCCTTCTATATGGTCGTATTCATGCTGGATAATGCGCGCGGGAATACCATCAAATTCTTCAATATGCGTTTCAAATTTTTCATCCATGTAGCGCATCTTGATGGTTTCAGGACGTTCCACATTTTCACGGATTCCGGGAATACTCAGGCAGCCTTCCTCAAATTTCCATTCATCTTCACTTTCTTCCAGTATTTCAGCATTGATGAATACCTTTTTGAAATCCTTTAAATACGCCTTGTCTTCTTCATCTTCAGCGATGGGAGAGGCATCCACGATAAAAAGGCGTATGGATTTGCCGATCTGAGGAGCCGCCAGTCCGATGCCGCTTGCCTTGTGCATGGTGGCATACATATCTTCAATAAGTTCCTTCAAATCAGGGTAAGAAGCGTCTATATCTTCTGCACGTTTGTTTAAAACTGGGTCGCCATAAATAACGATGGGATGTATCATTGGTAAGATTTTCTTTCTAAATAGTTTTGCAAAATTATGACAGCGGCGATTTTATCCACTAATTTTTTGTCCTTTCTTTTTTCCTTGCCTATTCCGCTCTTTAAAATGGCATCAAAAGCAAGGTTGGAAGTATAGCGTTCGTCCTGTCTTTCAATGGGAATGTCAGGAAATGCCTTGCCAAGTGTATTCATAAAGGCATTGATCTGTACTGCCACATCCATCGGATTTCCGTCCTTGTGTTTAGGTTCGCCGATAACAAACAGGGAAATTTTTTCCTGTTTGTTGTATTTTTTGAGGTAATCAATCACTTCACTGCTATGAATAGTATCAAGGGCAATCGCAATGATGCCGCTCGGATCTGTCACAGCCAGTCCGACTCTCTTGGTTCCGTAGTCTATAGCTAAAATCCGGGGCATTATTTATTGTATTTTCTCTGTTTTACTCACCAGGTATACTCCGGCAAAGATCATAAAAGCGTAGGCAACCTGCCATAAATGCAGGGTGTATTTTCCCGAATAGACGGCTATGAATGTACCTAGTACCGGTTGTAAGTATACATAACTGCTTACTACGGAAGAAGAAACACGCTTCAACGAGTATGCGTTCAATAAATAGGCGATAAATGTTGTGAAAATAACGGTAAATCC
This sequence comes from uncultured bacterium, assembly GCA_903835275.1. Taxonomy (GTDB): domain Bacteria; phylum Bacteroidota; class Bacteroidia; order CAILMK01; family CAILMK01; genus CAILMK01. The sequence continues at coordinate 4,671 of CAILMK010000671.1, forward strand.
TACAGCGAACCATAGGGAAGGTGTCAACATGCTCCAATGTGCCTGGCTCAATTCCGTATAACCGAAGGGAATTACATAAATACTTCCGAAAACAAAACCCCAAAACATGACTGTAATAGGATGGTATTTCTTCATTAGCGGACGCGCAATTACCAGAAAAATGGCATAAGATGTGGCATTCACAAAAATATAAAGATCCCCCACAAGAGTACTTGCCTTATCGCTGCCTCCTTTGCTCAGGATCAGCATGGCGGCAGCACCTGTTTCCATCAAAACACCGATTATTTTAGCGATATTGACTTTTTCCTCTCTGGCAAAGAACCCGATGACTACCACAAGTATGGGGGTTACGACCATAATAAGTGAGGCGTCTATTGGGCTGGTACGGGATAGGCCCTCAAAAAAGGCAAGCATATTTAATGCGACCCCGAAAATGGCACAAACAGCTATAGCAATATAGTCCTTTTTGCTCTTTACTTTTTCCCTGATAAAAATGCCATGATAGATACCCATCATAAGCAAAGCACCCAGTATCCGCAACAAAATAAATCCGGACGGGC
>CAILMK010000672.1 GCA_903835275.1 uncultured bacterium
TGACGAAGTGGAAGTGCTAAGCGGCATTGATAAGAACGACCAGCTTATTGCATCTGGCTACCAAAATGTAACCGACGGGCAAATTATAGAAGTAGCGAAGTAAGACACTAATAATATTCCTGGAAGTCCCCTCCGCCTTTCAGGCACCTCCCCTAAAACAGGGAAGGAGTTCCGCTAAGCGGAACAAGAAGAAGTATAATTTCATTTTCAGCAAATAAAGCGATACAATGAAGAATTTTAAACCGACAAGCTGGTCCATTGATAACCGAACCAGTATATATATATTAACGATCATTATTACCCTTGCGGGAATCGTTACGTACAATAAACTCCAGAAAGAAAAATTTCCGGATATTGTTATTCCAACTATTTATGTAGGGACTATTTACCCGGGTACTTCACCGGCGGACATGGAAAACCTGGTTACGCGCCCGATTGAAAAGCAGATAAAGGCTATTTCCGGAGTGCGCAAGGTAACTTCCAATTCAGTACAGGATTACTCACAGATCACTGTAGAATTTAATACCAATGTGGCGGTAGCGGATGCCAAGCAAAAGGTAAAGGACGCGGTCGATAAGGCGCAAACAGATCTGCCGACAGATCTGCCAACCCAACCCAACGTACAGGAGGTGAATTTCTCTGATATTCCGGTGATGTTTGTAAATATTTCCGGGGACATTGAAATGTCCAAGATGAAAAAATACGCCGAAGACCTTCAGGATAAAATTGAAGGATATAAGGAAGTAACCCGTGTAGATATTGTAGGCGCACTTGATAAGGAAATTCAGGTGGATGTGGACATGTATAAAATGCAGGTGGCTAAAATCACTTTTAGTGATATAGAACGTGCCATCCAGTCTGAAAACATGACCATTTCTGCAGGTACTATCAAGATAGGTGATATGAGGCGCGCTATCCGTATCAGCGGACAATATACGGATCCAACACTTATAGGTGAGATCGTTCTTAAATCTGCCGTTGGTGGAAACATTTATTTGAAAGATATTGCAACAGTCAGGGAAGGATTCAAGGAACGCGAAAGTTATGCACGTCTGGACCACAAGCCCGTAATTACCCTCAACATTATTAAAAGATCCGGTGAGAACCTGATCGAAACTTCTGATAAAGTTCAGCAAGCGTGCGATGAATTAAAGAAGACAAAATTCCCGAAGGATCTTAAGATCACAATCACAGGGGACCAAAGCTCGCAAACAAGAAATACACTGAATGATTTGATCAATACGATCATCATCGGATTTATCCTTGTTACCGTTATCCTGATGTTTTTCATGGGCACAACGAATGCCTTTTTCGTTGCCTTATCAGTTCCGCTATCTGCATTCCTGGCCTTCGTGGCTATGCCGCTACTCGGCGGCGTGATGGGATTCAGTTATACACTAAATATGATCGTGCTTTTCTCATTCCTGCTTGCCCTCGGTATAGTGGTAGATGATGCCATTGTGGTAATAGAAAATACGCACCGTATATACCACAGGACTAAAAAATCTATTGTTGAATCAGCCAAGTATGCTGCAGCGGAAGTATTCATTCCGGTACTTGCAGGAACACTTACAACTCTTGCACCGTTTTTCCCGCTCTTATTCTGGCCGGGCATCATTGGTAAGTTCATGTATTACTTACCGCTCACACTTATTGTGGTGTTGATTGCTTCCCTCGTGGTTGCATACATCATGAATCCGGTATTTGCGGTTTCTTTCATGGGTGATGTTGATGAGAAAAAAGGAAAGAAGAATTTTAAGATTGCGCTAATTGCCGTAGGTGTTTTAGCACTGATATTTTATATAAGTGGTGCGCGCTGGCTGGGCAACCTTGCCATATTTATTGATTTGTTTTTAGTATTGAATAAATTCGTTTTTAATAAATGGATACATAGTTTCCAGAATAAAATATTGCCTGCCGTTATGCGTGGCTACTCCAATGTATTGCGCAAAATACTGAAAGGGAATATGCCTTATTATACACTTATTGCAATCTTTTTATTGCTCGTATTTTCAGTAGTGCTGGTGGGGATTCGTGCACCTAAGGTCGTGTTTTTCCCATCCGGAGATCCGAACTTTGTGTATACTTATATTGAAATGCCGATTGGTACCGATATAAGTATTACGGATTCCGTAACACGTCTTGTTGAAAAACGTATTTATAAAGTGATTGGTGACAGTAACCCGGATGTTGAATCAGTGATTTCCAACGTTGCCGTAGGGGCCAATGACCCTTCCAATCCTGACAGGAGTACGGCGCCTAATAAAGGAAAAGTTGCAGTTGCCTTCAAGGAATTTGCAGACAGGAAAAATCCGCATACTATTGTATATCTTGATAAGATCCGTGCAGCTGTAAAAGGACTTCCGGGTGTAAAGATCACCGTGGATAAGGAAGCAAACGGCCCGCCTGTTGGTAAACCGGTTAATATTGAAATTTCAGGAGATGATTATACACAACTTGTGAAATTATCCAAGGAGGTTAAATCATTTATAGAAAAACAAAACATTGGCGGTATAGAAGATCTGCGTTCGGATTTACAGGATCAGAATCCTGAAATACGCATAGATATAGATAGGGTACGTGCTAACCGTGAGGGTATTTCTACCGGGCAGGTAGGTTCAGAACTGCGTACTGCAATTTTCGGATTTGAAGCATCTAAATTCAAGCGTGGTGAAGATGAATATCCTATTCAGGTTCGCTATTCAGAAGATACCCGTAAAAATATTGACGCACTTGCCGATATAAAAATAACCTACAGGGATATGAATAGCGGACTGGTTCGCCAGATACCACTTTCTTCCGTGGCGCGTGTTAATTATGATAATACCCTGGGTAGTGTAAAACGTCTCAACCAGAAACGCCTCGTGACTTTATCCAGTAATGTTTTGAGTTCATTCAATGCAAATGAGGTTGTTGCAAATATCACTGCTTCCCTTGTTGATTTCAAGGCTCCTGATGGATATGAAATTAAAATGACAGGTGAGCAACAAGACCAGAAAGAAACTGGAGCATTCCTTTTAACAGCTGCGGCACTTGCCTTCGGTCTGATCTTTTTGATACTTGTATTACAGTTCAATTCCTTCTCCAAGCCAATGATCATTATTTCTGAAATATTCTTCAGTATCATTGGGGTATTGCTTGGATTCGCAATATTTAAAATGAATATTTCCATAGTAATGACGGGCCTGGGTATCGTTGCACTTTGCGGTATTGTGGTAAAGAATGGTATCCTGCTGGTGGAATTCTCCGATGAGCTAAGAAACCGCGGATCCTATACTGTCCATGCCATTGTAGAGGCAGGGCGTACACGTTTGACTCCTGTAATATTAACGGCAACGGCAGCCATCCTCGGTTTGATGCCACTTGCACTTGGAATGAATATAAACTTCTACACACTATTGGATCATGGCGACGCGCAATTCTACGTAGGCGGGGAAAGCGTGGTATTCTGGGGGCCGCTTGCATGGACGATCATCTTCGGACTTGCATTCGCAACCTTCCTGACATTGCTGGTAGTACCGGCGATGTACCTGATCAGTTATCGTATTAAATTTGGTTTATGGAGAAAAGGTATTTTAAAAAGGCCTGCTCCGAAACTGATTGATGAGCCCTTTATATAAACACACATTAAGTTAAAACACTTAAAAGCCGGAAATAATATTTCCGGCTTTTTTTGTACCCTTCCTCGCTGGCGCAAGCGTCCGCTTGTGCCAAAAAATATACGGCGTTTTGTGTTTTTGTGGGCTAGCAGCTGATTGATTTTTTGTATATTTGCTTTGCAATGAATATTTATCCGATTACATATTCCGATCTGGACGAGTGGCTCGAAATGTCACTGGATCTATGGCCTGAAGAAAGCAGGGAGGAGATGCACGGATTCCTGGAATCCTTCATTGAAGGAAAGAAGTATCACAATTTCATTGCAAGGAACGGGCAGGGAGAAGCTATGGGCTTCATTAACCTGTCTATTCGCTCTGACTATGTAGAAGGCTCCTCAGGAAGCCCTGTGGTGTTTATAGAAGGCATTTATACTGTGCCTGCATATCGGAAGCAGGAAGTGGCTCGCAACCTCATACAGGCAGGCGAGGAGTGGGGCAGGGATCAGGGTTGTACCGAAATGGCATCAGATGCCTATGCCGATAATACAGCAAGCCGCGCCTTTCACGTCCGCGCAGGATTCACAGAAGCACCGCCGATAGTGGTTTTCGTAAAGAAAATTTTATAAAGAGTATCAATCGCCCGTTCTTTTTGTATATTTGGTAAAAAAAACAGGCAATGAAAAAGAATTTGTTTTTTACTTCTATTTTTCTGCTTAGTATTATTCACTCATTTGCGAGCGGAATTTCTTATAGCCCCCCGAAGCAATTTTATAAATTTTCAGACTCAACTTATATTACCAAAACTTTTTGTGATAGATACAATAATGTATTTGTGACGGGTTTTACGTATTCACATTCGGGAGTTGCAACCGATAGTGGGCACCTGTCGGGCGGCAGTGATGCCTTCATAGCCATGTTCGATAACTCCGGAAAATTGAAATGGTCCCGGTATTACGGAGGCGAATCTATTGAACGTCCCTCTGATATATCAGTATCTTCTGATGAGAAAATTTATATTGCCGGACTTTCCTTAAGTAAAAAAGGAATTGCATTCGGAAAATCATGGCAGGATTCTTTGGTAGATACCATGAATGCTTTTATTGCTTCCTTTGATACAACAGGAAAATTGTTATGGGGAACATATATCTATCAACCCACAAGGAATAGAACTAACCTGAGTATTGGTAATGCCGGTTTTGTGCCTGCCATTACAAATGATGATAGCGGAAATGTTATTATGGTAAACACATTTTATAAATTCGATTTTGAATTTGATGATAGTGCCTATATATGAAAATTTGCAGGAGATGGATCTTTTGAATGGAAAGAAACCTATGTTTATAGTGGTTTTGGTAACAGTTTTGCAACCAACAACCAACTTATTGCAGTGACTACCGATAAGAATGGAAATATATACGCTGTTGGTCATACTACTCAATATGATTGTTGCGATGATTACGCCCCACAGGGAGTGTTGGTGAAATTTAATACATCCGGGAACTTACAAAAGGAAATTCTTTTGAGCAGCAACAATAATTATAATGTAACTGTCAATTCACTCCTAAGATCAAAAAATCGCGTATTTGTGAAGGGTAAAGATAATTTTGGTGCCTTTTTGGATACCATTCCTCTTACGTTGAATTCAAAAACTTTTTATGAAGCGGGTGATGAGAATTATAGTTTTAGCTTCTTTTCAACTGCAATGGCTCTTGATAATTTCGGGAATGTTGTATTAATTGGCAACAGTAACAACACTGATAGCTTAATTATCCTGTCACCGAATCTGGATTCAAATTTGTATGGAATGAAATTGAATAACACAGTATATTCAAA
>CAILMK010000673.1 GCA_903835275.1 uncultured bacterium
TGTATGATTGTACAGATGGTTTGAAAATCACAAAAAATAGCATCACCGGGAATAATATACCTTACTATGGAATGATGATAGAATATTGCGGTTATTTCAGTGCAACTAACCTGAATGCAACCCCATGTCTTGTGGCTGACAACATGGTTTCCATTAAAACGGATACAACTTATAATCCGGATGGTATTTACAGTTATTACAACACCAACACAAATTTCTATTTCAACAATATTAACATATATGGGAAAAGCACATCCGCCACTGCTTTTCACAATTTCGGAAGTACCTACTACTACAGTTCCTACTATACTAACAATAATGTCATAGGTAATAATTTTGTCAATAAATCCACAAACGGATACGCTTATTATAATGAAGAAACTGTTGGTATTCCAAATATCATTAATAGTGAGTATAATAACCTTTATACAAGCGGGACCAAATTTGCGCATTGGGGAAGCACTTCCTACACATCACTTTCAGCTTTGCAAACTGCAAGTGGAAAGGATGCCAAATCAAAAAACCTTGACCCAAGTTATACTTCAAATACTAATCTTCACATAAGCAATACTAACCTGCATGATGCAGCAAAATCAGAAGCTGACGTTCCTGATGATTATGACGGACAAATAAGAAGCCCTAATATCACTGATATTGGAGCTGACATGATCTTTACAAAGGCTAATGATGCCGGAATATCTGATATTGGGCCAGCGCAGCCATATTCAATAGGTAGCCAAAGCATAACTGCGAGAATTGATAATTTTGGCAATAATACTCTCACCAAAGTTACCGTTAACTGGAAATTGAACGGTACTTTGAAAACAAGCTACAGTTGGACAGGATCCCTTGCTTCCGGTGGCGTAACGTATGTCACACTTGGTTCCGCTACTGCTAGCCTTGGAAGCACTATCACTATTAAGGCATGGACCAGCAGCCCGAATGCAACTACAGATGGGGATAACCTTAACGATACTATGCAAACCACCAGTTGCCCGGGTTTGAGCGGCACATATACTATTGGTGGAGCCTCAGCAAATTATTCAACTATTTCAGCTGCAGTGAGTGCATTGAGTTGTGGTGGTGTTTCAGGACCCGTGCTATTTAAAATTAATAAAGGCACATATAATGAACAGGTGGATATACCTGCTATAAAATTCACTAACTCTACAAACACAGTTACGTTTGATGGAATTGATTCCGCAACTCGAAAAGTTTATTACTCTGCAAGCAGCCACCTTTCAGGTTATACAGTACGATTAAACAATACCCAGTTTGTACGAATAAAAAATCTTACCATACAAGCAACCGGAACCACTTTTGCAAATGCCCTGCATGTATATGGATCATGTTCTAATGACTCCATCTTTAAATGCCACATGATCGTTCCTGTTGCACCTAATTATTATTCCTCCGGCTACTTACTACCGGTTGGAATAAATAATTCGTCGGACTTATACTATTACGGAAGCTATTATATAAATTCCAATAACTTTGAATTGGATAGTTGCACCACGGAAAATGGTCAGTCGGGAATTTATGCAATAGTTTCCAATAATCACAGTAATAAATTTATAGGAAATACGATCAATGGAGCACTCCAGTATGGTGTGGTAATCTGGGGATTCAATGGAATGGACTTCACTGGCAATACTATTTCCATGAATTCTAAATTGTATCCGTATACGGACTATGGCTTGTATATCTACACTGGAGCCACTGTATATCCTAATATTAATAAAATCAACCGGAATAAAATTACAAATGCATTCACTTACGCAATGTGGATCTATGGAAATGGTGGTGCAAGTCCGTCAAATTCCGGCGAACTAATCAATAATATGATTGGTGGTGGTTTTGGAGATACTGCAAGTTCTACAGGTATCCTGCTTTATTATGGTAATTATTGGAAGATATGGTATAATAGTGTAAATCTTGACCTGGCAACATCTTCTAAAACTGCGGCAGCATCATGCTTTAATAGTAGCGGAGCCAGCAGCGGCCTTGACATTCAAAATAATGTATTCGCTTATACTTCAGGTACAGGTGGTGGAGTACCAATGATTATCAATACGGCTTCCGCTATAAGCGCGCTTGATTATAATAATTATTATAAACCAAATCCGGGCTCAGAACTGATATACATCGCTGGAAACTTATCCCCTTCTGCTTATGTGGGTGCTTCTGGCTATAATACCCATTCCGTGAGTATCAATCCTCAATTTGTTTCTCCATACAATCTGCATATTACTGCTCCTTGTATGAATAGCCTTGGTACTCCTTTAACAGGAAGTGCCGAAGCATTGATAGATTTCGATCATGACATCCGCAGTACCACTACTCCTGATATGGGAGCTGATGAATATTCCCCTCCAGGTTATGATGCAGGTGTTATAGCAATCACTACTCCTACTACCGCCGTTACAGCAGGTACAGCATATAATGTAGTAATGAAAGTAGTGAATTTCGGAACAAACACAATTACCTCTTTAAACGTAAATTATAAACTAAACGGTAATACACCTGTTCGCAGAAAACTTACAGGACTTTCATTACATCCCTGCGATACACTTGTGGTAACATTTAATGCTACCAGCGGAGCAGGAAGCAAGGACCAAAGGGTAACGTTCTCCAGCGGACTTGCAGTTCTGAAAGCGTATACAGATACCATCAATACTTCAACGGCTGATGGAAAACATTCCAATGATACCACCCGTATGGATGTATGTACACTTTTATCCGGAACATATACGATCAATCCGGCTTCTCCGGCTTCACTGACAAATTTCAAAACATTTGATTCAGCAGTGGTGGCATTGAAAACCTGCGGCATCAAGGCAGCGGTTACTTTCAATGTATCCAACGGAACATATAAGGACAGGGTTTTTATTCCTTTTATTAATGGCGTTTCTTCAACAAATACAATTACTTTCCAATCCCTTTCAGGTGATAGCAGCAAGGTAATTTTAACTTCACCTTCAAAAACAACCAGTGATTCCAACTTCACACTTGTACTTGATAGCTCACAACATATTATTTTCAAGAAAATAACTATTGCACGTTCAGGTACAAATCAATATGGTATCAGCGTATTATTATGGAATGGTTCATCCAATAATACCTTTACAAATAACAGGATACTTGGAACAGTAACTTCCGCAATTACAGGAGATGCGATCACATTCCTTACTGCAAGCGGTGATTCCAACAACCTTATAAAGAACAATCTTATCAGGTTTGGTAGCAGCGGAATTGCCATCACGGGAAATTCTTCTTATCCAACCTCAAATATTATTGATGGAAATACCCTGGATTCAAATAACTATTATGCCATAGCGGTAGATTCATCATATGCACCAATCGTTCGCAACAATACCATACAGAATCTTGTAAACACAAATGCAAGGGGTATTGCCCTCATAAATACCAAAGGCGCATTTAAGGTTTATAAAAACAAAGTGGATGTACCTAATGGCGGATATGGAGTAATACTGATCGGTAATATCGGCACCAGTGCTTCACCGGGACTTTTATATAATAACTTTATTTCCCTGGAGGGCACCAGTACTTCTTACGGGATAGCCAGCCAGGACAATAATTACAATAATTATTACTACAATAATGTATCGATAAAAAGCTCAAAAACGGCATCCAGGCCTGTATGGCTTGACGCCACTGCAAGCGGACTCGGGCATATTAAAATGCTTGACAATATATTTTCAAATACAGGAGCAGGACGGGCGATTGAAGTTACAGCAAATGCGATTTCAGCAAGCTACCTGAGCAGTTCCGATTACAATGACCTTTATACCGGTAATGCAAATGTTGGTAGCTGGAATGGCTCAACCTATTCCTTTGCAAATTACCAGACCAATAGTGGTATGGAAGCGCATTCGGTTAATATCAATCCGAAATATACTTCAACTACAGATTTGCACGTTGGAAATCCATCGATGAAAGTGGGAACTCCGATCAGTGGAATTACTGATGATATAGACGGACAAACGCGTAGCCTGACCAAGCCTGTTATAGGCGCTGACGAATTTACCATTGCTGATGATGCAGGAATTGATTCGATCACCAGTCCTTATGCAGGAGCATGTTCAGGAAAAACTTCTGTAACTGCTTTAATAAAAAGTTATGGTTCATCAACACTTACTAGTGCCACTGTAAACTGGACAGTAAATGGAACAGCTCAAACAGCTTATAGCTTTACCGGTTCAGTTTCTTCAGGAAGTACCAAGAGTATCACCGTTGGAAACTATACCTTCAATAGCGGTACATCTTATACAGTAAAAATATGGACAACTTCACCAAACGGAAATGTAGATGCGGATGCTACCAATGATACAAGTGTTGTAACATTCACCCCTGCACTTAGTGGTGCCTATACAATTGGTGGCGCAAGCCCGTCTTACACTACGTTCGGCGCGGCAGTTACGGATCTTACAACGATAGGAGTTTGCGGCGCAGTAACATTCAATGTTCGCAGCGGTACGTACAATGAAAAGGTTCATATTACCGGTATACCTGGTTCATCAACTACAAACAAAATTACGTTCCAGTCGCAAGTTGCAGATAGCAGCAAGGTAATTCTCACGCAATCATCCAGTCCATCGGCAACAAACAATTACACTTTGCAACTGGATAGTGCAAGCCATATTACATTTAAACAAATCACCATTCAACGTACCGGTGCTTCCTCAAATGCTGTCGTTGTTGAGATCAAAAATAAATCATGTAGTAATACCTTTACAGAATCCCGTTTCATCGGTGTAAAGGCACTCTCACTGGTTCCTGAAAAGTCAGTTATTTATTCCGGAAGTGACAAGGATACCGGAAATATCATTAGCGGCAATTCATTCAAATATGGTAGCTACGGTATTTATATGAGCGGCACAGATGCAGCAAATATAGAACAGGGAACAATCATAAAGGGAAATACAATTGACAGTGCTTACGGAACAGGTATTCTCCTGTTATGGGAAAGTGCGCCAAGCGTTACACAGAATACCATCACTGATATTTCCAGTAAAACCGGTAATGGAATCTTTATGGATTCCTGCGTAAACGGAGCTTCTGTTCTGAAAAATATCATCAATATGCCGAAAGGCGGTTATGGTATTTACGCAACGTATACCATTGGTACATCAGCGAAAAATTCATTGATAGCGAATAACTTTATTACAGTTAGCGGTACAGGAACTTCTTATGGAATTTATTCCACTGAAGATAACAAGACCAACTATTACTACAATAGTATCCTTGTCAATAATACAAATTCAAGCAGCTCTGCTGGATACTTTGATGCGCCAACAACTTCCGGCACCATCAATGTAAAGAACAATAACTTCGTAAATAAAAATGGAGGTTATGCAACCAACATCGAATCAAGTACATTGGTAACCGGTGATTATAATGATCTTTATACTTCCGGTTCCAGTCTTGGAAATTACAACGGTACTGATTACTCAAATCTTTCAGCATGGCAAACAGGTGCATCCATGGATGCGCATTCAGTATCTGTAGATCCTTCCTATACTTCCACTTCAGATCTTCACGCAAGTGCAGCAGGAATTGATGGCAAGGCTACTCCTATCGCATCCGTTAAGGATGATATTGATGGCCAAACAAGAAATGCAAGTACTCCTGATATTGGTGCGGATGAATTTACTTCCGTTCCGCCGGATGCAGGTATTGCTTCCATAGATAGTCCAGCCACTCCAATGTGTGCGGCTACCAAAAATGTAATTGTTACTTTGAAAAATTTCGGAACGGTAGTGTTGAATTCAGTTACCATTGACTGGTCATTGAACGGTACGGCACAAACGCCTTATAGCTGGACAGGTACCCTGAATGCAGGAAGTACGGCTTCCATTACTCTGGGCACTGCAAGTTTTGCATCGGGTAGTAATAAATTAAAAGTATATACAACAA
>CAILMK010000674.1 GCA_903835275.1 uncultured bacterium
ATGGCCTCCAGGAAATTTATTATTGAATAATTAATGAATCCTTTTGGGGAAAATGTCTGAAAGGTTCTTATAACAGAATTTTGCAGGCAGGCTGCCTCAAAGCGAATCATTTGCAATTTTCATATTTCCCCCGTACCTTTGCACGTTTACGTATATTAACTACAAGCTGCTCTAAAAGGAACGCATGACTAAAAATCTTGTAATAGTAGAATCACCCGCGAAAGCGAAGACCATTGAAAAGTTTCTTGGAAAGGACTTTACTGTAAGAAGTTGTTTCGGACATATACGCGATCTTGCCGATGGCGATCTATCCGTAGATGTTGATAACAACTTCGAGCCTAATTATGTCATTCCGGAAGACAAAAAGAAAGTGGTTGCTGAACTCAAGAAACTTGCGAAGTCCGCAGATACCACATGGCTTGCAACGGATGAGGACCGCGAGGGAGAAGCCATTTCCTGGCACCTTGCGGAAGCCCTTGATCTTTCCATAAAAGAAACCAAGAGAATTGTTTTCCATGAAATCACCAAGCCTGCTATCCTGAATGCCATCAAGCACCCAAGGGTGATTGATGAGAATCTGGTAAATGCACAGCAGGCACGACGTATCCTTGATCGTTTGGTAGGTTTTGAATTGTCTCCAATCCTATGGAAGAAGATCAAACCATCCCTTTCCGCAGGACGGGTACAATCCGTAGCAGTAAGGCTTATCGTTGACCGCGAAAGAGAAATAAACAGTTTCCAATATAAATCTTCCTTTAAAATAACTGCTTCTTTTCATCCCGTTGATAAAAAGGGAAAGAAGAGCGATGCTATTTTAAAAGCAGAACTTCCCCAAAGATTTGAAAGCAAAAAAGACGCACACGCGTTTTTAAGCAAATGCAATGGCGCAGATTTTTCCATTGCGGATATTGATGTTAAACCGGCAACAAAATCACCGGCTGCACCTTTTACTACCTCTACCCTGCAACAGGAAGCATCCAGAAAACTGGGCTTCTCAGTAACACGTACGATGGTAGTAGCACAAAAGCTTTACGAAGCAGGGCATATCACCTATATGCGTACTGACTCTGTAAACCTTTCAGAAACCGCATTGGGCGAAATTGAAAAGGAAATAACAAAAGCGTACGGAAAGAATTATTCCAATCCGCGTAAATATACTACCAAAAGCGAATCAGCGCAGGAGGCTCACGAAGCCATACGCCCTACGTATATCACCAATCATACCATAGAAGGCGAAGATGCTGAGAAGCGCCTGTATGACCTTATCTGGAAGCGCTCAATTGCTTCACAGATGGCGAATGCAAAACTGGAAAGAACCAATGTCAAGATAGAAGTTTCAAAAGCGAAGGAGCAATTCGTTGCTACCGGGGAAGTATTGAAATTTGACGGGTTTTTAAAAGTATACCTGGAATCCAGGGATGATGATGACGATGAGGAAATGAGCAGCATTCTGCCTCCGCTTTCCATTGGCCAGGAACTGGATCCTATTGAAGTTGCAGCTACGCAACGTTACAATCGCCCTTCCGCAAGATATACGGAAGCATCATTGGTACGCCAATTAGAAGAACTGGGAATCGGACGTCCTTCCACATATGCGCCAACAATCACTACTATTCAAAAAAGAGAGTACGTAGATAAAACGGATCAGGATGGTGAACAGCGTGATTTCACTGTACTTACCCTTCTGGGAACTAATATCAGTGAAGAAGTTAAAAAAGAAACTTTCGGAAAAGAAAAAGGCAAGCTTTTCCCTAGCAATATAGGTATGCTTGTAAATGATTTCCTCACGGAACATTTTGAGAATATCATGGACTTTAGCTTTACCGCTAAAGTTGAAAAAGAATTTGATGAAATAGCGCAAGGCAATAAGGAATGGCATACCATGCTGAAAACCTTTTACAAGCCTTTCCATAAAAGCGTAGAAAAAACGATTAAGGATTCCAAACTTGTACGCGGGGAAAGATTACTTGGGGTAGATCCTGAAAGTGGAAAGAATGTTTATGCTAAAATGGGCAAATTCGGGCCGCATGTACAGATTGGTGAAATGGCGACAGAAGATGAAAAGCCACGCTTTGCAAAAATGCGCAAGGGGCAGCTTCTGGAAAATATCACCCTGGTTGATGCAATGGAATTATTCCGCCTGCCGCGGGATCTTGGATTGCATCAGGACGAAAAAGTCGTGGTAAATATTGGCAGGTTCGGTCCATACATTGCACATGACAAGGCATTTTATTCGCTTCCTAAAACAGAGGATCCATATGAAATAAAATATGATCGTGCGGTGGAGATCATCGAAGCCAAGAAACTTGACAAGCTAAATAAGACGATTAACGAATTTGAATTTGACGGTGGCAGAAAGATCCTTGTATTAAACGGGCGCTTTGGTCCTTATATCAGTTTTGAAAAACTGAATGTAACCATACCGAAAGCAATAGATCCGAAAACTGTTACCCTGGAATCAGCGATTGAGCTTATAGAAGCTAAAAGAGCCGGCGCAACTACTGCACCTCCTCAAACTGAAAAGTCTTCCAAGAAGAAAGGTGGTAAAAAAGCAACCGCTAAAAAAGGCAAGGCTGCTGCTCCTAAAAAAGTAGTTGCCGAAAAAACAGTCGCAAAGAAAGCGCCTGCTAAAAAGACTGCTGCTAAAACAGCTGTAGCTGCGAAGAAAACCAGTCCGGTTAAAAAGAAGGTCGCTGCAAAAAAGAAGAAATAATATTTTTACAAGCATATTTGAAACCTCATCGGTACACCGGTGAGGTTTTTTGTTTTGTAAGATAGACTGTTGAATAGAGAAAATAGGATCCTGAAGGGGTCAAACCTTTATAGCATTAGATAATATGCGTTAGTACGACCCCGTCGGGGTCGCACATCTTTAATGATTAGCCTTTTCAGGTTCAATCCCTTCGGGATTTATAGGTACATCCTATATAATGGTAACCGCAATCACGAATGTTTAGGAATTTAATCAAACATCAAATTCTACCAATTATATAATTCTGAAATTCTTCCGTTGTGGTGGACAGAATAAAAAAGACGCGATAAATCGCGTATCTGCAAATCCATCAATTACCCACAAAACAAAAACGGCAACCAAAAGGCTGCCGTTTTAAAATCTTTATTGGATATTCCTTACTGTATTTTTCTTCCACCTACGCGGATCATCGCGCAACGGAATCCAAGGGTAGATAATGATTGGTCTTCATCAAGGAACCTACGTGTACCCGGAGCCAGGAAGAATGCCCTGTCATTCCAGCTACCACCTTTATAAACACGAGCCTTATCACTGATCAGTGTGGAAACTCCGTATTCATATTTTTGCTCACCATTGTTATATTCCATATCGTCGCGAGAGCCTTTGTTATCAGCTATCTAAAAGTTACGACGACCTGCATTTTCTTCATTGGTTACGTTTTCATACTGAATACGTCCCAAGCTATCCTTGTCATCTACATAACCGTCAGCATTACGTTTTACCTTTTGGAATACGTTACCACGGAATGAATTCATATCAGACATATCTTCAAACGTCAGCGGACGATATACGTCCATCACCCACTCACTTACATTTCCACTCATGTTATACAGGCCGAAATCATTAGGCCAGTAAGAACGGACAGGAGCAGTAATAGGTGCAGCATCATTCGGCATTTCAGAAACACCTTCATTATCACCACGGCCACGCTTGTAGTTACCTAACATTCTTCCTGTATAATGCCCATCTATTTTACGCATGGAGAGACCATTCCAGGAATATATTTTACGTTCGTTTATGTTTTCAAATTTGGCATTTCCCTGTGCAGCAAGAGCCGCATATTCCCACTCAGCTTCTGTTGGCAGGCGATAATCCGGCAAAAGGACACCATCTTCCTGACGAACTTTACGTTTTCCACCACCAGGACCCAGGTTTTTCTTCTGGTTCTTTACCAAGCCTTCGTACTGACCAACTAAATAGGCTTCAGTATTGAAGTTATCATCCCCACTTTGGCTTGGATTAGGTTTCAGGAAGCCCTGATTGACCATAATTTGCTCATTAACACGGTCTGTTCTCCATTTGCAATATTCTGTAGCCTGCAACCATGTTACACCAACCACAGGATAATTTTGGAAAGCCGGGTGACGGAAATAATATTTCACATAAGGCTCGTTATAAGCCAAAGGATCGCGCCAGCAAAGGGTATCCGGTTTCGCTTTTTCAGCTACTTCAGGGAAATCCTGGTAAACACGACCTAACCAGTATAAATATTCAAGATAGTCAATATTGGCTACTTCTGTTTGGTCAATATAAAAGTCGGTAACAGTAATACGACGTGGAACAGCATCAGCCTCCCAACGCACATCCTGCTCAAACTGACCCATTTGGTAGGTACCACCAGGGATATACACCAGATTTGGTCCGGTAGCCTGCTCATGGTAGTCCAGTTTTTCAAAACCACCATTCTTCTTGTCGTTGTAGTTCCAACCGGTAGTTGCTGATTTCTCCTTCTTAGCACAACTGCTTAAAAGTGTGACACTTCCCAACAAAACTAACAGTAACGTGTTCTTCTTAATCATGATATTCTGTTTGCTTTAAAACGATCTTATTTCAGTTTATTAACTACAAAAATAGTCTAAATATTTTAGGATGCTAAAATTTTCCTGTCAAATATTAAAATGCCGGACAAGGAATTGGCTTGAACTTTCTTACTTGTCTTGGATTCATTGGTGGTAATTCAACAATTAAGGATACCTCATGGCTACCGGTTGCAGCAGCGCGGGCATCAGAAACTGTTAAGTCATAGCTATATCCAATTCTTATCGCATCCTTCTTAACACCGATCAGCAGCATAAGTGCATCAGAATTAGGACGGGTTTGGCGATACCAAAGACCAGCAACAAAATAATTTTTCACGAAATAGGCTCCAAAATTTACCTGACGGAATTTAGCCTGTTGTTGGAAAAGGATATTCGGGGAAATGAATGTAGTAGGGTCCCTCTTCCAGTTATCCACTGTTATGGTCATACCAGCGTTCACAGTATATTTACGTGGGAGTGTGCTGTTTGGGTTACCGAAAAATGATTCCGCAGGCTCAACGATGTGATTCACTGCAAAGCCACCATAATACTTATTAGTATAAGCCAGTAAACCGGCAGAGAAGTCAGGAATAAAATCCGTGGTTTCAACGCCATGCGGAATTCTTTCCTGTGTTACACGGCCTAACCAACCTTTACGAGGGTCAATTTCATCGCCGAAATGAAGTTTATCAAAATCGAGGCTGCGCTGGAAAGCACCAGCCTGCAAGCCTGCCTTTATAATAAAGTAGTCACGGGTTTGATCCTTAATACGAAGATCATAAGAATAAACTCCGCTAAAAGATGAAGTGGATAATCTTCCATCTCCAGCCTGATCGTACCATACCTGCGCCCCTATTCCACCACCAATTCCGTCAAAATGCTGATCGTAAGATGCGGCATAAGTAACAAATGTTCCTGAAATGCTTGGCCACTGGTCGCGGAAGTTTATACAGAAACGCGGTCCCGCTGTAGTACCTGCAAAGGCAGGATTTGTATAGAGGGGGTTAGCGTAAAACTGGGTAAACTCGGGGTCCTGTGCGCTTACTGTCCCTGCATAAAGCAGGCCTATCGTCAAAATAGTTAAG
The DNA here is from genome assembly GCA_903835275.1 of uncultured bacterium. Lineage (GTDB taxonomy): Bacteria > Bacteroidota > Bacteroidia > CAILMK01 > CAILMK01 > CAILMK01. The sequence continues at coordinate 5,637 of CAILMK010000674.1, forward strand.
ACTCTCTTCATTGCCTTATTCATAAAAATAATTTAAGCAGTTTATAATTTTATATTCTGGTCTGTCGTTAATGAATCCAATTTACTAAAAAACTTGTTTAACCAATTAATCGTAACTAACTTTGTTAACACTTACATCAAAACTACGCAAATATATGAAGATATCCACTCCTTTTCTGCTCATTTTGGCATTAAACCTTACGGCTATCTATACCTTGTCGGCGTTTTCTCCCTCTTCCTTCGGAGGAATAAACAGGCAAATTAACAAAAATGTGATTAA
>CAILMK010000675.1 GCA_903835275.1 uncultured bacterium
CACCTCCTGTTTATTGATTACGGTTACGAATGTTACACCGCGAATCATAATATCATTGTTGAAAATTGCAGCTTTACTGAGCATCATGTTCCCATTGCTTTGGGGAATTCGGCGGCTTCACTGAAAATAACAGGAGCAGATAGCTTTCTTATCCAAAACTGCCTTTTCAAAAATTGCACCAATGTAGCCGATGGCATCAGTATGAATGCGGATAAAAACGGCATCATTCGCAATTGCCGTTTTGAAAATATTGACGGTAATGGTTCCCATTGCAAGGGCGGCGCAAAAAATATTCTTTACGAAAGGAATCTCTTTATTAATTGCAATTCTTCTGCCATTAATATTGGCGGTGCCACGGGAAGCACCTTTTTCTGCCCTGCGTCAGGAGCTAAATTTGAAGCGGATAGCATCATGGTATATTCAAACATTACGATTGGTGGTACAGTAGGATTTGATTTTATTACCTGCAATCATTCGCAGGTATTTAATAATACCTGTTACAAATCAACATCATTTGCATTCCGATGCCTGGATGAGGATACACTTTATCCTTTCGGGAATAATTACTGCTATAATAATATTTTTGCACCATACAGTAAAAACGGCATCTACATGAATGCAGGTGGGCAGGCTGATTTCAGTACCTTTTATTTCAAGAGCAATTTATTCCATGATTTTAAAAATGCTGATCCTAAATCAATTTACTGGGCTGAATTACCCGGATCTACAGATTCCAATGATATTATTGGAGATCCGATGTTCAATGATACTTCCAAATGGGATTTTACTCTGAAAAAAGGCAGTCCTGCCATAGCTGCCGGAATAAGTGTAACTAATCCTGCGCAGGATTATAATGGTTTGTATTTTGGCGTATCCCGCTCCATCGGCGCGACGGAATATTCAGGAAATGTTGCAATAGAAAATCAGGAGGATGTAAACGAAATCAATATTTATCCAAATCCGTCTGCGGATGTTTTTAATGTAAGCTGGATAGGGGTGGGGAGCATTAAACAGATTGAAGTATATAATTCATCGGGACAGTTGGTATATACTTTAAAGCCCTCCTCTTATTTTGTTAAGATAAATTTGAGTAATTTTCCCGCCGGAATGTATAAGTCGGTGATGCATTCCAATTCAGGAAAGATTTTGACACGTTCACTAATGCACATTTGATTTTTATGAAAAAATACACATTCATTCTCGTTTTATTTCTCCCATTGCTTTCTTTCGGACAAGCCAGCACTAAGGATTCTTTGAATTATATGTGGAGTCACATCTATAAACCCGAAAAAATTGAAGTTATTGATTCCTTTGTAACTATCACGGGAACGGTAGCTCATTTAAAGGAAAAATCAGGTGGTGATTATCACATCCTCATAGAGCCGGACAGGAAATACAAGTCCATGCTGAATGAAGAAAACAAGAATAAGCAAAAGGGATGTATTGTAGTTGTTCCTATTTACTCATCAGAAGCGGATTCCATGAAGCCTGCTGAAATTGCCAAAAAAGGCGACTATGTAAACAAAGTAAAGATCCCATCCAAAGGCGATAGGGTACGCATACGAGGTGCCTTTGTCAAGGATAAAAAGAAAGGTTGGAATGGCATTATGCCTGTGCTGACTATACAGAAGATAAAGTGACCTCACCCCCCCAACTCCTCTCCGAAGGAGAGGGGAGTAAAAATCTGCGATTTTTTAAGATCGTTTTGATGCAATAACAGAACTGACAATTTCTGTCATTCAGTCCCGCACGTGCGGGATTGCCCGTATTTGTGATGAATTTGCAAATTCCTTCGATGATGTTTTTTTGTATTTTCAAAAAGAATAAGTATATTTGGATTCCAAAATAACCAAAATGCAAAAAACAGCAATCATTTTACTTATCTTCTTTTGTGTTTTTAACAGAAGTAATGCCCAATGGCAGCAAATGAATGGGCCGAACAGGGAGGCATATATAACGGCTTTAGTCAGTGTCGATTCAACAATAATAGCAAGTTCTTCTTTCTGTGGAATTTTCAGATCGGATGCCAAATTAGGAAAATGGCAAAAAATTTCCAATGATTTTTTTACATGTTATTTTGCAATAGGAGATAGTTTGTTTTTTATTGGCAACGACCAGAATGTTAAGCTAATAAATCTTAAGGATAATTCTGTTTCTAATGTTTCTGTCGCTCCTACCAGAGGTGGAGTTCAATCGTTTTGCAAATTAGATTCAGTCTTTTATTATGGGAATGAATACACTGGATTTACGTTCTCTAAAGATTTTGGAAAAACTTGGGGATATGCAAACAAAGGATTGCCATTTGAAAATTTTACTTATCCGCATGGTGGTGGCAATGTAACCTGGCATCATGTATATTCTGTCGCAGCCTCTAATAATTATTTATTTGCAGGCACGGATAAAGGAGTTTATAGATCCAAAAGCGATTCTATGTCGTGGAATGAAAGAAGCAAAGGGTTACCCATTACGGAAATTGATTTATTAAAGTCATATTCAAATGAGGTATATACTTCCATAGGGAATATTTTATATTATAGTATTGATACCGGTAATACTTGGAGTAAACTATATACTGCTCCTTCAAAAATATTGTCAATTAATAAAATTGATAGCATTTTGTACATTGGCGTTAATAATAAGGGGGTATATTTTTATCCAAATAAGAATGGCAAATGGGATTCAATATCCGTTGGTCTTACAGACAAAAATGTAAAGCATGTAATAAGAGTAGATTCATTGTTAATTTGCGCTACGGAATCAATGGGGGTTTTTGCATCTGAAAACAATCAATGGGATCAAAAGATTGATGGGATGACATGCTCAAATGTTGGAGCTCTGCGGGCGACGGATAGTTTTATTTACGCAAATTGTGGCGGAGATGTTGATTTATCAAGGGATAAACAAAATTGGGCTAATGTAACTCCAAGGATTGATTCAATCCCTACTAATGCATCTGATTGTTGGTTGTTTGAAAATAAAATTATGTGTAGTTATACTTACACAGATTCCAAAACCTTGAAATTTGTTACTAAATATGTTTACTCTTCAGATTATGGAAATACATGGAGGGATAGGAGTGGTTTACCAATCAAGTGGTCTTCCGATTCATCCTCACATCTAACAAGAAACGGTACTAGACTTTTTTCAACAAATCATGGAACCCCAATCTATAGCGATAATAATGGCACTACCTGGATAAATATTAAAAATGCAGATAAAAATTGTAGTCCAAGTTTAATCGGTGATGGTCCAAATTTTTATGTTTCAGGATGTGATAGAATATATTCATTTGATGATAGCTTTAATTATAAAATGGCGTTTGATTTGACAGATACACGAGTAGCTGGAGGGGTAATGTTTTTACAGGATGGAGTATTATTTTCTTCAACCAATCTTGCGCATTTGTATTGCAGTCTGGATAGTGGGAAATCGTGGTCAGATGCTAATTATGGAATAGAAAGTATTGATCAATTATATGGCTTTATAAATGATAAAAGGAAATTCTATATTTCAACTGATAAGGGAATGTTCGTTACCAAAAATTATGGAAAATATTGGCAACGAATAGATGACTCTACAATTGGTATTGAAGTATTTCAAATTGCTATAAACAATGATACACTATATGCTGCCACAGGTGGTAAGGGTGTTTGGAAACGTCCGTTGAATAGCATTTATTTAAGCGTTGAAGACGATGCTTCATATGAACCAACCATTTCTCTCTTCCCAAATCCGGCTCAAACTTCAATTACTGTCCACAGCCAAACAGAACTACATTCAGCATCTATCAATTTGTATAATCTTCAGGGGCAATTGGTGAAATCATTCTCAAATATCAATGGCAAAGAATTTACTATTTACAGAAATAATCTGCCTTCGGGATTATATACAATGAGAATTTTGGATAGGGAAGGAAGGATTTATGTTTCAACGATTGTTTTGGAATAGTAATTTCGCTCCTGATATGAAACACCTCCTGATATTCTCCCTTCTCGCATTCCTCGCATTTAGCTGCTCCTACCAAAGCACCACTCAAAAGGAGATCAAAAAGCCTGAATATTCCATAGGGTATATTGATGCGTATTCCGACGGAAGTGATGGAAGGCCTGCTATTGGCTATCACTACAAGGGCGGGGGAATTAAAGAGAGCAATGATTATCCTGATACATTGTTTGGCAAAAAATGGCATGTTCCTGCAAAGATGAATTATCACGAACAGGATAAATTCATGGTGGAATATGATGCTACAGAAACTGGTTCCCTCAATAAAATGATGGACTTCCCGACGTCCAGGATGCTGTTCGATTATCCCATTAAGGATAGCGCTGATTTCAAGAAATACATCGAAATGTTTAAGTCGCATCCGCCGGAATAGTTGTTAAGTTATTGGTTATTAAGTTATTAATAAATGGAGTTCCGTTTTTGTAGGTCGCGTTATGTTTTCTATTCTTTTTCCTGGGCTAATCTGTAATACGGGCAAGGTTCCTCCTGAATGACAGGTAGATGAGTTCCATTCGCCACTCGTCACTCCGCCCTCGCCCTTCCTCGGAAAAATCTTAAATCTTTCCTCTCTAAATCAAAAATAAGGCTTACCTTTGCACCTCAAATTATAGAACATAGTTTAATTTAAATCATGCAACAGTACGAAACAATGTTTATCATCACTCCGCTTCTTACCGAAGAGCAAATGAAAGAAGTTGCCGGTAAGTTCCG
>CAILMK010000676.1 GCA_903835275.1 uncultured bacterium
CCGCACTTGCTTCTGAATTCCACCTTGAGGATAAAACCATTCATGAATCCCTCGGGAAAATTACTGACTTTCTGAATTCAAAAACACTTTGTCATGCGCTGCGATTTGCCATTGAATCCGCGCTGATACACCTGCTTTGCAAACGTGAAAATAAAAGTATTTATTCTGTACTTGGGATAAATCCTCCTACCCTTCCTTTAAAAACTTCTTACTCTATTCCAATTATGCAGGCGGGACTACTGAAAGAGTTTTTCGACGAAAATCATCTTAGTGATTTCTCCTTCATAAAAGTAAAGGTAAATAAAGATGAAGGCTACGATGCCATTAAAGAAATAAGTAAGCTTACTAATTCCCAACTGATGATTGACGGCAATGAATGCTGGAATGATGTTGAGGAATTGATCCGCTTCATGGAAAAGTTAAAACCATTTCCGGTTTTATTCATGGAACAACCCATGCCGGTTTCCGCGGAAGAGGAATATATTTACCTCAAAAAGAATTCTCCCCTGCCCATTATGGCGGATGAATCCTGCACGCAGCGCCCGGATATGGATTTATTAGAAAAACAGTTTCACGGAATAAATATGAAACTGATGAAGTCCGGCGGATACCTCCAGGGAATAAAAATCCTCAATGAGGCGCGCGCACGTGGATTGCAAACCATGATAGGCTGTATGGTAGAAACCAGTATAGGAATAGCCTCCGCAATGAACCTGTGTTGCAACATAGATTATATAGACCTCGACGGCTTTTTAATCTTAAAAGAAGAGCCTTTCGGACTGGTCAAAGAAAAAAACGGGGCTCTTTATTTCAATGATTGAATTTTTTAGCCATTTTTGCTGTAAATAACCACATAAAGGATTTATTATGGGAATTAAAATAAATTTCAGGCGGGGATGGGCAGCAGCCCTACTCCTTTTTACATTTTGCTTCACTTCCGCTTTTGCACAAAAAGACGGCAAGGCAGATTTCAATGCTGCGGTGGATCAGATCAATTGTGAAACCATGAAATTTATCCATCGTGAGGAAGGCAGGAAAAACGTTGCCGATAAAATGGAGTGCTTCACCTTTGAATCCATTTATAAAAGTATTCCCGAGGATGAAATTTCCTCAACCGGGAAGCTTTGCAAGGACATCAATCACACCAAGGACAAATATAGTCCCAAGGAAGACCTCGGAAAGCAACTGGAACTTGTCATAGCTATGGCATATGGCAAGATCTCAAAGAAAAAACGTAAAGGGGATGTAGAGGAATATAAAACCAAACTGGAGGAATACAAAAAAGAAGCCATTGAAAGCTTTAACCAGGTTTCAACCCCAACAGCCGCAGCCAAGCCGGATCCTAAACATAATACTGTTGCAGTAACTGAGGATAAGCCAAAACCGGACTCCCCGGCGGTAGCAACAAAGCCTGAACCGGCAAAAAACAATGCTTCGAATGAAATACTTCCTTTGGATAAGCCAAAAAGCGAAAACAATTCCGGGATTGTTAGCTGGGCTGCCTTGATCCTATCTCTCGTTGCGATGGCTATCTCAGCGTTTGGATTGTTACGCCTGAAACATTTCATAGATGAAACCGAAGCACGTTGGGATGAACCGGGACCGGAACTTACACGCCCATCCGCTCCTCTGGTTCGCGAATCCCCGGATAATTACAAACTACTCGAAATGAAATTCAATGATGAGCTGCGCTCTATGCGCGCTTATTTTGAAGGTAAAATAGCCGAGCTTAGTGCGGCACAAAAGGAAACAAAACCTGAGGAGGTGCAATTTGCTTCCTCTACCGTCATTGATGAAGGACATTATGTTCCTGAAGAAGATAATAAAGACGAGGCAATACCTGAAACTCACGAGCGGGAGCATACCAATGAATTTTCCCCGCCGGTGCAATCTACCCTGTTTGGAGAAATTGCTGATGCGGAAGTACCTTCCAAGCATTTTGAAGAGGAATTAGATACGAACCTGCTTCCCTCCTACCGTTTTGCCGGACTACCTGAAGGCGGTGTATTTGATGATACCCTTTTTACAGAAAGTGCCGCGGCCGATTCCATATTTGAAATTGAAAGTTATTCCGATGTTCCGGGAAGGGCATTTTTCTCCATATTGAACTATGCCGAAGTTGTTTCCAAAGTCATAGCAGACCCTGCCACTTATCTGGAGCCTTTCTGTATTTATGAAGGAAGCCCCGAGGGTATATCACGTATTATTTTACTGGATGAAGGAATCTTGCAACAGGAAAACAACAAATGGCGCGTGACCACCAAGGCTCATGTGAAGTTTGAATAAATTGTCCGAATCAGAATTAACAGAATTATATAATTTTTAAAATTTATATTAGAGACGCGATTCATCGCGTCTTTTTTTATTCTTCTTTTGCCTAATATCAAAAAATATTCAAAATTCGAGCTGACACAAAAATACTACTCGGAGCAGAACATATGCCATTAATATATTGATTTTCAATAATTAAACATGAAATATACACGCCAATTCAAGTAACATTTTCATAAAATTGCTCTAAAAGGCTTTATATTTATATGCTACTTTGTACTATACTTTTTAAACAAACGAGAACATGAACCAAATTTCTAAACTAATCCGAAAGACTTTCATTCCAATGATGGGAATAGTCCTTTCGCTAATGCTGTTTTCCGCAAAGACATACGCATACACCTACAGCTCCTGCGGAATGCATGCCCACTATACTTATAAGGTATCGGGCGATACGGTAGTTTTCACCGACTCATCTTATACAACAAGTACTGCTTTTAACAAGTACTCTTGGAATTTTGGAGATGGAAGCAAAAGCACTTCTGCCAGTCCTACACATGTATATTCAACCAGTGGCAAGTATGCTATTACTCATTATGTTTATGATAGCACGAACACGAAGTGTCTAAGCTATGAAACGGATTCTATTACTATTCTTGCTTCTGCTAAAAGCTGCACAGCAGGCTTTTCTTATTCGGTAGC
>CAILMK010000677.1 GCA_903835275.1 uncultured bacterium
ACACTTTTCAGATCAATATTTTTCATAATTGTAAATATTATAGCATAACATTAATTACTCTAATTTATTTCCCAAATTTAATATTTTTTTACGTAAACAACCTTGCAATCCCATACGCCACTCCCGCAGCAAGTCCACCAATAAGCATGGTTTGCAATCCTGCACGTAATGGTGGCACACCAGTAAAGCGTCCTTTTACAATACCAAATACTAACAAGGCGATTAACGTCGTTGCAATGGAATAAAGCAAGGCAGATGATGCTGAACTACAAATCATGTAAGGTAATAACGGAATAAATCCACCGGCAATATAGGATCCTGCTATTGTGCCGGCACTTCTAAGCGCCCTTTTAGGATCGGGTTTCTCCAAACCCAGTTCAAATTTCATCATAAAATCCACCCAGGCATCGGGATTGCGGCGGAGTGCATTCACCACAGGCATACTTTCTTCCCGGCTGATTCCATAGGCGTCAAAAACCTCTGCCACTTCTATAGCTTCGGTTTCCGGAACAATTTCCACCTCACGGTATTCTCTCTTTAATTCATTGGCATAATGCTCTTCCTCTCCGCGGGCAGCAAGAAACCCCCCCAAACCCATGGCGATGGAGCCTGCTGCAATTTCTGCCAGGCCTGCGGTTACGATAATAACAGTTTGCACATCATGCACCCCTGAAAGCCCGGCGGCAAGCGCAAATGGCACTGTAAGCCCATCGCTCATGCCAATGACAATATCCCTAACAGTATCATTGCCTTTAAAGTGATCTTCCTGGTGATGATGATGTCCGGCCATAGTATTATAATTATTGTTCAAATGTATCAAATTCCGAAAACATTCTTAGCTTGCAATGAATATGAGGTACGTTTTTATTTTAATAATGCTGGTTTCAGGATGGGAATTGCATGCCCAGATAATGAATATTGACCATGCAGCCCAGGATACTGCTGCTCCCAAGGTATTCAATACTGCTATTTCTGTAACCATTGATATGGATGAGCAAAAGGCAAATATTTTTGATGAAGACGGATCTCTTGAAAGTAGCTGGCAGAAACAAAAGAACACATTGGTGTTTCAGGCTATTTCGGAAATTGTAACGGGAGGGCCTAGTAATAACGTTTTAAATTCAAGGTCACTACAATTGCGGGACCGGATATTTCCTAAACATCGCCTGCACCCTGAGTTGTTCACCCAATACCAATATGATGAAGTAAAGGGCTTGCAAAACAGAATGATTGGAGGAGCCAACCTACGCTATATTATCAAGGATAAGGGTACATTCCGGACTTTTGCCGCATCCGGATTTATGTATGAATATGAAGACTGGAATTACCACGGGGTATTGTATATCCGTGATATTCCCGCCAATCCTCACGATACTATCCGCAGAGTGATCAAGTCAACATCGTATATCCGTTTTTCAAAATATCTGGGCAATAAAGTGGATTTTTCCACGGTGCTTTTTTATCAGGCACAACCGCAATTTTTTTTTAAATACCCCCGGATTGCAGGATTCACCCAATTAAATTTTAATATCACAGAACATTTTTCTTTGGCCTTGGAATATGACGGATGGTATGATACCAAACCCGTAGTGCCTATCAAGAAATATTATTTCAGTTTCAATGAAGGTTTGGTGTTTAAGATATAAGCTCAAGTGGCGAGGGGCAGTTAGGAGTTTTGAGCTAAGTCCCCCTTTGAAGGGGGGGTGGGGGATGACCAAACCTCGCGGGTTTCTTCGACGCGGAATAGAAACCCGCGAGGTTTTAAACCGCTTCCTTTTTTCTTGAAGCCATAAAGAGAATCACTATTCCTGCAATGATAAATGGAATACTCAGCAATTGTCCCATATCCAGAGGTAATTTGCTTTCAAAATCCACCTGGTTTTCCTTGAAGAATTCTACGATAAAGCGTACTCCGAAAAGCAGGATCAGGAAGAGCCCGAACATAAATCCGGTAGGCATCGGATTCTTTTCCTTGTTCGGTCCGCTGTGATTTTTATAGTAGATGGCGAGAATGATAAATGTAATCAGATAGCCAAATGCTTCATACAATTGAGTTGGATGCCTTGGGCAAAAAGAGGTATTCATGTAAGTGATGCATCCATCCATGGCAGGAGTTCTTGGCAAATGCAAAGCCGCAGGGTCTTTAACAAAACGGAATCCCCAGGGCAGCGAAGTCTCATGCCCATATATTTCAGAATTCATCAGGTTGCCGAGGCGTACAAATATTCCGCCGAAGGCAACCGTTAATATAAGCCTGTCCAATACCCATAAATAGGAGGGTATCTGAGGTTTTCTTGAATATAGATATAGTGCGATCAGGATACCGATGGCGGCACCATGAGAGGCAAGTCCGCCTTTCCAAATTTGCAGGACTTCTAATAAATGGGATTCTATGAGTTTGCCGGTACCGGGGTCGATCACTCCGAAATAATGCCCGAAATAATAATCCGGCTGGTAAAAAAGCACATGCCCCAGGCGCGCGCCAACCACTACGCCAATGATCATGTGAAGGGATACGCGGTCTGTTTCGTTTTCATTCAGGCCTTCCCTTTTGTAAACGAATTCCATGATTTTGTACCCGGCATAAAAGGCAATGGCAAAAAAGAGACCGTACCAGCGCACGCTCAATGGGCCGAGGGTAAATATTTCAGGATTGGCAGTCCAGGTGATGTAATTTAGTACCATGTGGCAAAGATAAGCAGGGAACAGTTATCAGTTATCAATGAACAGTTAATCAGTAAATAATTAACGTTTTAACATCCTTAATAACATTGCACTACGGTAATAATACGCAATTTCGGCTGATATTCAGTAATTAAGAATAAATCCCCTTATATTTGTTTCACAAACATAATCCAATGAAAAAATATTTTTGGCTTTCAATCATCCTTTTAGCAAGTATTTCATGCAGTAAAAAAGCGGCTGACAATACAGCATCAAGCACTACTAATAGTTCTACAACCGGCAGTTCCAACTGTACCATGCCCCTGGCATTATCCAAACTGAACTCTGTTCAAATGTTTCCTTCAAACTATGCATTGAACCAGGATATTTCCTCCGCTTCGGTGGATCCAAGTTCTTCTGCCATTATCTCAAATCTGGGCAGTACCGGATTGCATCCCGATTTTGGCAGTATTTATGGAATCCCTTTTACTTTGGTCTGTGGCAGTCAGCCCAAGGTGTCTATTACATACCGAAAGAACAGCTATGATGGGAATTATGGCGATCAAAGTGATCCGGGGCCATATCCTATTCCTGCCACCGCACCCATAGAAGGTGGTGGCGGTTCAGGGGACTCCCATGTGCTGGTTTGTGATGTGGAGAATAATAAACTGTATGAATTATATAATGCAAGTAAAAACACTTCTGATAACGGATGGTCAGCATCCGCAGGAGTAATATTTGATCTCACCACAAGTCCAAACCGTCCCGCCGGATATACTTCTGCAGATGCAGCGGGACTTGCTATTTTGCCTTGCCTGGTTCGATATGATGAAGTGGCGAGCGGAAAAATAAATCATGCTGTAAGGTTTACCATATCAAGGCAGAATACATATGCCGGTTATGTATCTCCTGCTAATCATTTGGTAAGCGGAACAGGTAGCCTTGGTTCTTCCCTTCCAATGGGAGCACGTCTCAGGCTAAAAGCCGGAGTGGATATCAGTGGCTTTTCCGCCACCAACCAGGTAATCCTTACTGCCATGAAAAAATTCGGTATTGTAGTGGCAGACATAGGTTCGAACATGTACATCACCGGCGCACCTGATAGCCGATGGGACGATTCGGACCTGCATAATCTTAAAAATATTACTTCATCAGATTTTGAAGTAATTACTATGGGGACAATACATTGAAAATGTTGACAATTTTAATCAGCAATTAATACAATTTTTCTTGGGTTTTACACCCCCTGTCTGCCTATTGGCAGACTCGCTTGAAGTGCGCGAATCTGTTATCTTAACGATATTGCACAAAAGTCTTTCCTTTCTGATAAGCTTTGCAGAAAAGTAATGGCATTAAAAGCCAAAACCTTTTGTTAGGACTGTATAAAATTTGAAACTAACGCACTAATTCAAAGGCAAACTACTAATCTAACATGGGCACACTCAATGATTTATTGGCTTCGGGACAAAGCTATTGGCTGGATAATCTAAGCCGGGAAAAAATTACCAATGGAGAACTGGCGAAAAGAGTTTCAGAGCAGGGATTGCGGGGAATCACCTCAAATCCGAGCATTTTTAATAAAGCAATTACCGGCGGCAAGGAATACGATCAGCAGATTGAAAAACTGGTAAAGGAAGGGAAAAGCCCCTTTGAAATATACGATGCACTCACCATAAAGGACGTGCAGGATGCCTGTGATATTTTGAAACCCATTTTTGATGAATCAAAAGGCACGGATGGTTTTGTCAGTTTGGAAGTTTCACCCTATTTGGCGCGAGACACACAGGGTAGCATGAGGGAGGCGCGGAGATTGCACGCAGCAGTCGGCAAGCCAAACTGTCTGATCAAAATACCGGGTACTAAAGAAGGTATTCCCGCCATTGAGCAAATGCTTTATGAAGGAATCAATATCAATGTTACGCTTCTGTTTTCAATAGAGAGTTATGAGCCAGTAGCGCGTGCTTATATACGCGCACTTGAACGCAGGGTGAATGAAGGCAAATCCATCGAAAATATTATTTCTACAGCAAGTTTGTTTATCAGCCGCATTGATGTACTAACTGATCAGATACTTGGTCAATATATTATTCCTACAGAGGGAAAAAGAAATGCAGCAAGTCCGGAAATGCTTTCAGGAAAAGCAGGAATTGCAACTGCACGTTTATCCTATCAGCGTTTTAAGGAAATATTTTCAGGCGCAGCATGGGAAAAATTGCGCGCAAAAGGCGCGAACCTACAACGGCTTTTATGGGCAAGCACCGGCAATAAAGATCCCTTATATAACGATCTCAGGTATGTGGAAACTCTCATTGCAAACGATACCATTAATACCTTGCCTGATGAAACCATTGCAGCTTTTGCAGATCATGGTAAAATAAAAAAAGATGCGATTGAAGAAGGAGTAGAGGATTCAAAGCAATTATATGCTGATTTGAAAAAAATAGGGATTGACCTTGGTGTCATAATGCAACAACTGGAGAATGAAGGGGTGCAGAAATTTGTTGAATCCTATAATAAACTGATCAATGATCTTGCCAATAAAAGAATGAATGTATTGGGAAATGAAGATTCGCCGCAGCTTATCAGTGCAGGAAAACTGGATGCCAAAATAAAGGAAACATATTCATCCATGGATGAAAAACAGGTGCCTCAACTTCTATTTGCAAATGATCCGTATTTATGGAAAAAAGATGCAGAACAAATGAAAGAAATAAGTCACCGCATGGGTTGGATAAGCCTGCCGGACGACTATGCAAACAATGCAGATGATATTATTTCATTCGCATCCAAGGCAAAGGAAGATGGATATATACATGCAGTATTGTTAGGAATGGGTGGCAGTAGTTTATGTTCAGAAGTGGCGCGCGAAACCTATGGTACTACTGATGATTATCTTAAATTATTTGTATTGGATAATACGGATCCAGCCTCGATACTTGAGCTGGAAAATAAAATAGATATTGAAAAAACAATTTTTATTGTTGCCAGCAAATCCGGAAATACAGAAGAGACGCTTAGTTTTTTTCAGTACTTTTATGATGGGCTGAAAAAGAAAAATAAAAAGAATCCCGGCGATAATTTTATTGCCATCACAGATGGTGGAACACCATTGGTAAAGTTGGCTGAGACGTATAACTTCAGACGAGTGTTTGCCAACCCTCCTGATCTTGGAGGCAGGTATTCGGTATTATCTGATTTTGGACTGGTGCCAATGGCGCTTATGGGTATAGATATCAAGGCTTTTCTATCCAATGCAAAGCAAATGGAAACGAGTTGCAATGCTATTCCTTCGGCAACTAATCCCGGCATCAGCCTTGGTGCAGTTCTAGGAGTTTGCCAGCGCAACGGACGTGACAAAATAACTTTTGTTTTATCATCATCCATACGTTCCTTTGGATATTGGGTGGAACAATTGCTCGCGGAAAGTACGGGTAAGGAAGGGCGCGGATTAATCCCTGTAAATGGTGAAATACCGGGAGCTCCGGGTGTGTATGGGAAAGACCGTTTATTTATTCACATGTATCTTGCTTCCGATTCCAATGATGAAGATGCGGAAAAAATAAAGGCACTTGAAGATGCTGGGCATCCTGTAGTAAGGATAAAGGTTGCCAATAAGCTTGCATTGGGTGGCGAATATTACCGTTGGGAAATAGCTGCTGCAATTTCAGGAATAGTGATGGATATTAATCCTTTTGACCAGCCGAATGTTGAAGAAAGTAAAAAAAATACGAATCAAATTCTTGAAGCTTGGGCTAAAAATGGTTCTTTTGAAAAAATTACTCCTGCCTTACAGATTGAAAATATTTCTGTTTACGCAGGAAAAAGAGTTTCCGGTCTTGCAGGAAATCACCATACATCGATTGGCGATTTAGTAAATGCTTTTACAAGCGATGCAAAACCAAATGATTATATTGCATTGCTTCCATATTTCCTGATGACGGATGAACGCACAGAAATGCTGCAATCATGGCGACAGGAAATGAGGGACAGTTTAAGGGAAGCGACAACGCTTTTAAATGGCCCGAGATACTTGCATTCTACCGGGCAATTGCATAAAGGCGGCCCTGATTCCGGATTATATATCATACTAATTGGCGAAGAAGAAAAAGAGCTTGCAATACCCGGGAAAAAATTCGGATTTGCAACCTTGCACCAGGCACAGGCACTTGGTGATTTCCGCTCACTGGATGAAAAAGGGCGCCGTGTGATCCGTATTCATTTGGGAAAAGATATTGATACCGGATTGAAAAGTTTAATCCAATCTATGAAGGCAAGTGCAGGTAATTCCGTTAAAAAATGAAAACAATAACCACAATCTTTCTTGACATCGGCGGAGTGTTATTGACCAACGGGTGGGGCAGGGATGCCCGTGATAATGCCATTGCACATTTTGGATTGAATCCTGAAGAAACCAATGAACGGCATCATCTTACATTTGATACCTACGAAGAAGGTAAGCTTACATTAAGCGAATATTTGCAGCGGGTGGTGTTTTATGAAACGCGCGAGTTTTCAGAGAAAGACTTTATCTCCTTTATGTTTGAGCAATCACAGTCATACCATGAAAACATTGAATTTTTTAAAGCAATTAAAGCCAAGCATAATCTCAAGGTAATTGCTGTCAGTAATGAAGGCAGGGAATTGAATGCTTATAGAATAAGGAAATTCAAGCTAAAAGAACTTTTTGATGCTTTCATTTCTTCATCGTATGTGCACTTACGAAAACCTGATACTGATATTTTCCGCATGGCGATTGATATCTCCCACGTCCGGCCTGAGAATTCAGTTTATATAGATGACAGACACATGTTTGTTGAAATTGCCCAATCCCTTGGGATGAATGGAATACATTTCACTAGCCTGGATGACGCCAGGAAACAGATGGAAAAATTCGGATTAACTATTGAAAATAAAAAATAAAAATGGCAGAACAAAAATATGATTACGGAATGATCGGCCTCGGAACCATGGGACGCAACCTCGTTTTCAATATGGGGGATCATGGATATAGCGTTGCTGGTTTTGACAAGGATACTTCCCAAGTGGAATTATTAAAAAAAGAAACCGGGAAACAAACAGTATTTGCCACATCAAACCTTAAGGAATTTCTGGCAGTATTAAAACTTCCGCGCGTAATTATTATGCTGGTTCCGGCAGGAAAAATTGTTGATGATGTTATCAATGAACTAAATCCGTTTTTATCGGAAAATGATTTATTAATGGATTGCGGCAATTCTCATTTTACGGATACAGATCGGAGGAATGTCGAACTTGAAAAATCAACGATTCATTTCATGGGAGTGGGCGTTTCGGGCGGAGAGTCAGGTGCGCGTTTCGGTCCCAGCATTATGCCCGGAGGACCTGAAAATGTATATGAACGTATAGCGCCGATGCTGGAAGCTATCTCTGCAAAGGTAAATGATCAACCTTGCGTTACATGGCTTGGACCGGGCTCAGCAGGGCATTACGTAAAGATGGTACATAACGGGATTGAATATGGATTGATGCAACTGATCGCAGAATCATATCATCTTTTGAAATCAGTTGGTGGTTTAAACAACGATGAATTGCATACAACTTTTAAAAAACAGATCTTCCATTATTATAGCATTTAAAATAT
>CAILMK010000678.1 GCA_903835275.1 uncultured bacterium
ATGGCCCATTTGAATCCATGAAGAATTTCACGCAGTATATTCATCATCCCAAATACGAAAAGGCGAAACTTTCTTTTATAAAGGAATTATAGTATTGCGATGAATTGCCATAACCCTCGAGGGATAACAAACTAATTACAATTTTGAAGTAACAGGATTCCTAAGGTTTTCATATGCATCAAGTTCCACCCTAACGGAACCCACACTGATTCCCGATTCCACGAGGACAGGTATATGGTTATCATCATCTGTTATCCATAATGCCATTCCATCCTTGGATTTGAAAATCCGGTCCTTTACAAGCAATGGTTTGAGTTTTATACAGCGGAATTTTCCTGCTTCTGTTTTTATCACTTCCTTGCCAACATATTCCATGCCTACCCTGTAAGCCGAATCATCAATAAAAGTGCTGAACATGTATTGCTGGCCGGGTTTCGCATCTGTAAAATCTATACTTCTTGCATAGTATAAAGTAGCTAGCACATCAAATGTTGTATCAGGAATATGCTGTGTACGTTTTTTACTTTTGGCTGTTTTGGCATTCTGGTCAAATACTACTGTTTCATTAAAACTGAATCGTCCCTCGTTTACATCACGGGAGGAATACATTGCCTTCATTGTACTTATTTCCATGAAGCTTTCGTAATTATCCCTGATCTTGAAAAACGGGTCGTAAAATCCAAAGGTTTTTGCTTTCGCCGTAATATGGAAACACTGGCTGCCATTCATTTCCTGTGCATTAGGCTGTATCTGAACCTTTAATTCCCCAACGGGAACATCTACATACAGGCTGTACTTAGCCTTATATGTTATTTTTTCACCAAAGGTAAATGCCTTGTTTGCTGCACAAATTGGAATAGTTTGAGCATATACATGGAGTGAGAACGACAAAATTAATAAAGAACAAAGCAACAATATCCGTTTCATAAAGCTAAGGTACGCAAAAGCTGTTCCAATTAATATTTTAGTTTA
The DNA here is from genome assembly GCA_903835275.1 of uncultured bacterium. Taxonomy (GTDB): domain Bacteria; phylum Bacteroidota; class Bacteroidia; order CAILMK01; family CAILMK01; genus CAILMK01. The sequence goes on from CAILMK010000678.1 coordinate 973, forward strand.
TAAATCCTTAACTTTGTTTTATGAATAAAGTCATAGTTGCTATTACAGCCGGAATTATGCTCTTGCCTGACGCCTTATTTTCGCAGGGATTTAAATACTCTACATTGCCATCACAACCAATTCAACGCTCAGGTACTGTGATTCCGTCGCAAATAAAAAAGGATTATTTCCCTTCCCTGCAAACGCTCGAAATGCCCAAACCGGGCGGTGAGGAATATAGCGCTGAACTTGAAAAAATAAAAAAGGAGATCCATCAGAAAATAGCTCCTGTTCCTGAGAATAAAGGGAACCTGCAAAGGCCAAACCTGAAAATAAATTTTGAAGGAAACCGCTACCCAAGCGGGATACCGAATGATAATCACATGGCAATATCCAATAGTGGGTATATAGTATCAAGTGTAAATACAACCATTGCAGTTTTTGATACCACTGGAAGCATCTTAAAAACCTGGTCATTTGATGCCTTTTCGGATACCTTAAAAATAAAAGCTGGAAAATATGACGGGAGGGTAATTTATGATCCGGATGCAGACAGGTTTATTGTCGTTTTTCTGGCAGGATTTGCAGATAGTACCAGCAATGCGATCATTGGATTTTCCCAGTCAGGAAATCCAACTGCTACATGGAACCTATATAAATTATCCGGTGTCCCCCTGAATGACAAAACATGGTCTGATTTTCCGATGATCTCTATTACCAAAGATGAATTGTTTCTTACATTAAATGGAATTCAAAACGCCATGAGCTGGCAGGCGGGTTTTAAGCGTTGCTATCTCTGGCAGATCAATAAATCTGATGGATATAGCGGGAATGCCATCCGCAATAAATTATACACCAATATCACTTATAATAACAAGCCCATCCGCAATTTATGTCCCGTAAGGGGTGGCTCAGGCTTAAAAGGACCTGAAAGTTATTTTGTTTCCAACAGGAATTTCGATAAAAGTAATGATACTTTTTTTGTACTGCGCTTAGCCGGGGAAATGAATACACCTGATACAACAATCAATCTGAATGTTATTACTTCTTCCACGCAATATGGCGTTTCCCCGGATGGACTTCAACCTTTTCATGATACGCTACAGACAAATGACTGCCGCATACTTGATGCATTCATAGAAAATAATACTATTCAAATCGTAGGGAATTCTGTTTACTTCCCAAGTGGAAGATCCGGGATTTTTCACGGAATAATAAGTAATGCATCCACATCTCCTGTCATACAATTGAACCTGATTGGTGAAAATAAAATGGACTACGGCTACCCTGCCATTGCCTATGCAGGAAAATCCGCGACTGATGATGATGCTGTCATTATCATGAACTTTACATCTGATTCCACCAATACAATTAACAGTAAAAAAGTATACAATTACCCCGGGCATGCAGTTATTTTCTACAAGAACTATTTGTATTCAGATACCCTCATAGTACATAGGGGTACCTCCATTATCAAAATGCTCTCCGGTGGCAAAGACCGCTGGGGAGATTACAGTGCCGCGCAGATGAGGTACAATCATCCCGGAGAAATTTGGGTGGTGGCAACCTTCGGGCATGCAGTTAGTGGATCCCTTGGAAATGTAAATGCAGCAGGTACCTGGATCTCTCAAATATTCGCGCCTGGAAATACCGCAGGAATTGAATCAAACTCAAATCCTGTTTCATCAGTCAATGTTTATCCAAACCCTGTGGTTAATAATGATTTCTTCACTATTGATTTTACAATTCAGGAAGAAGATATTCTTTCCTTCAGTATTTACAATATACAAGGCAAATTAGTGCGGACTCTTTTGCGAACCAAGGCAGATGAAGGCAAAAACCGTTTCAGTTTCAACCTGGGTGCTTTAAGCAAAGGAACCTATATCTTGAAAATATCCGGACTGGAAGGAGATGTACTTCAAAGAAAACTGATTGTGCAATAGATATTAATCGGCCACGGTTCAATTTAAACACCTTTTTCACATAAGATTTATTCCTTTTTTTACATTGGGGATGCATTGTTATGGCTTCTTAAACGAATAAGATTTCACGGAATTGCATTTTTTTCATGTTCTATGTTTTTGGAAATTTGATTCATTATTTCCAGTACCAACTCGCACGCACTTATTTATTTATTACTTAAAAAAGAAATTAGATTACTATGAAAAAATGTGTTTTAATGTTAATCATGTCGTGCTGGATCTTGCAATCAAAAGCATCCATTCACACCCTAC
>CAILMK010000679.1 GCA_903835275.1 uncultured bacterium
GCCATGGTTGCTTAATTAATCCTACTTCTGAGAGCGGTGGTTAATGGGGGGATTACCCAATGACACATGCTCGCAGATTTCACGCCCTTCCCTGGTCAGCCCTATATACGAGCCATTCTTAAGGTACTCTTTTTTATAAATGGCCAGTCCGCCAAAAGCAGAATCTACCTCAATCCATTGAGCATCCTGAGGGATAATAATCATTTTTGAATAAATGGCTCCAAAAGTTAAGTCATGCCGTTTTTGTGATTCTGATGAATGCAAATATTGACATAAGAACCTGTGTTGTTCCCAGCAATCCACGGGGGACCAAATAGGGTGACGCAGGGCCCAAATATCGAAATAATTACCGGATTGGTTGGCCGCACATACGCTCCAATCTGTGCGATTAAAGCAAGATTTGATTGCCTCTTGGGTCAGAGCGTTATTCACGCCATCAAGATCAGCAACGACTACATAGCCTATATCCTCATAGGCTGCTTCATGTTTTATTTTTTCCAAATAAAAATTTCTACAATAAGCAATACGCTCCGTCCGAAATTTAATTTTCTCTGAAAGGTGACCCAAAGAGAAAAACTTAAATTTTTTATCCGAGGCTGCTATTGACGAGAGCACCTCAACTGTTCTATCTTCACTATCTGATTCCACTATTAGCCAGTCAATCTGTTCGAAATCCGAAAAGGCTTTTTTTAAGCAATCTATTTCTTCAGCTAATTTTTTTTCACCATTTCTAATTACGCCTGTAATCAGAATTTTTTTGTTATTTAACATTATGAATATTTTGGAATGAAGTTAAAATAGACTTATTTCTACCGAAAATCTTTAAAAAATGAAAAAAATTCTAATGTTTCAGTGGTTTGATTGTAAAGACCCGCTACGAAAAAAAGAGCTAATAGACTGCGTCTCTCATAATAAAGACCTTGGTTTTGATGAGGTAATTATTTTCAACGACTCTGTTGACCCATATTTTAAAGATTCGCACGTCAAAAATATAGTAACCCAAAAGAGAATTACCTATAAAGATTACATTGATTATGTTTCAGATCCCGAGCGCCACGACTCCTTAATTGTGCTTACTAATACGGATATTAAGCTCGATAAAAAAATCTTGGATTCTGATCAGTTTATAAAAGAAAAAACATTATTTGCATTAAGTAGATATGAGGTTAATGGTGCACTTGCAGATTCACCATGGTGCACTCAAGATGTGTGGGTAATGCTATCCCAACCTATCCATAAATCAGTGATTCATCAATGCGATATTCCTTTGGGTATGCCTGGTTGTGAGATACGATTTTCTGAAATTCTGTTCAATACTGGTTTTGCAGTATTTAATCCCTGCCTAGATATTAAAAACATACATGTACACTCTAATCCAGCCACTCACTTAGATGAGAATAGAATTTACGGGGCCTATCTATTTACTCCGGCATGCACCTTTCATGATATTGGCTCCGGAAACCAAGCGGTCCTACCAGTACCGCATTATTTGACTAGTTTTATAAATAGATTATTTACCATCCAGTAATCCATAGCTAATGTTGGTTTCTTGAATATAGAAATACGAAATAATTGAACTAAAACATAAGAACATAACCGGATACCAGAGCCCCACTAGGCTTCCATTAAATTCTTGATTTCCCCACGCCACAATAAAAGGCAGCATTCCTCCAATCCAGCCTGCAGCTAGATTATGTGGAAATGTTGCCGCACTATTTCTTGACTTTGCGGGGAATAATTCAGCGAGGATGGCCGCTTGAGGACCTCCTAGTAAGCCCAGAATAAAGGACAGGCCAAACATA
>CAILMK010000680.1 GCA_903835275.1 uncultured bacterium
AGAACTTTATGGCTTTGATCAGAAAATACAGGAAGATATTTTTGCTCGTTTGCGGGATAAGCGTTTTCGGCTTATTCTCCTTCGATCTTACTGACAACTATTTTGAGATTTCCAAGAATCTGGAAATTTTCGCCTCTATCTACAAGGAACTCAATACCTATTATGTGGATGAAATAGAACCTGCCAAGCTGATTCGCAGCGGGATTGACCCAATGCTGAAATCCCTGGATCCGTACACCAATTATATTTCCGAATCGGAAATTGAGGATTATCGCTTTATGATCACCGGTCAGTACGGAGGCATTGGGGCGCAGATTGCCGAGCGCAATGGAAACGTAATGATCCGCGAACCTTATGAAGGCTGGCCTGCACAGAAGGCTGATGTAAGGGCAGGAGACATTATCCTTGCCATTGATGGGAAAACCACCAAAGGGAAATCTACCGATGACATCAGTAAAATGCTCAAGGGGCAGGCTGAAACCGACGTGGAGCTAACGATCAAAAGGCAAGGTGAGACTCAGGAATTGAAAAAAGTTGTAAAACGCCAGGAAATCAAGACCAAGAATGTTCCTTATTACGGGATGATCAATAAAAATATTGGGTATATCAAGTTCGTGGGTTTCCGTCAGGATGCAGCGGATGATGTAAAGAAGGCATTTCTTGAATTGAAGAAAAATCCGGATTTCAAATCACTGGTTTTTGATCTTCGCGGCAATCCCGGCGGCTTGCTGGATGAAGCCATTAAATGCGTGAATATATTCGTGGATAAAGGGCAATTGGTAGTAAGTACCAAAGGCAAAATGCGCGACTGGAACAAAGAATATTTAACGGAAGAACCTGCTACAGACCTTAAAATTCCGATAGTTATATTGACTGATAAAGGATCAGCCTCCGCGGCGGAGATCGTTTCCGGTTCCTTGCAGGATTTGGATAGGGCAGTACTTGTCGGTGAAAACACCTTCGGCAAGGGTTTGGTGCAAACTACCCGTCCATTACCTTACGGAACCCAGTTGAAAGTAACCACTTCCAAATACTATATACCCAGCGGACGTTGTATACAAGCCATTGATTACTCTCACAGGGATGAGAATGGCAAGGCATTAAAAACCGCAGACTCCCTGAAAAAGGCATTCAAAACCAAGGATGGCAGGGTTGTTTATGCAGGACAAGGGGTAAAACCGGACCTTTCCCTGGATCATAAAAAATATGCCGATGTGATCGTGAGTTTAAATAACAAATTCCTCTTTTTTGATTTTGCCACTAAATACAGGCAGGTGCATCCTTCCATTGCCGATGCGGCAATTTTTAAACTATCAGAATCCGACTGGCAGGAGTTTGAAGCTTTCCTGAAGGACAAGGAGTACGAATACACCACAGAAACGGAAGAAACGCTCCAAAAGCTCGAAAAGGCCTCCAAGGAGGAAAAATATTATGATGCTATCAAAGGCGAAATAGAAACTGCCAAGGCGCGCCTGAAAGCTGACAAGCAATCTGACGTGGAAAAATATAAATCCGATATCAAGGAACTGCTTGAAGATGAAATTGCTTCCCGCTATTATTACCAGAGGGGTAGGATAGAGGCCGGCTTTGATGATGATGTGGATATACAGGAAGCCATCAGGGTTCTTGGAGATCCTGAGAGGTATCAAAAGATACTGACTGTTCAGAAGTGATTTTTTTATGTCAGGAATTCATTCCTCGTAGGTTTCTAAAAACTACGAGGAATTTTTTTTGTAGAGACGTAGCATTGCTACGTCTCTAC
>CAILMK010000681.1 GCA_903835275.1 uncultured bacterium
AGCTAAAAATAAAAACTTTTTCATACTTATTTAACCTTGATTTGTAAAATTTTTGCGTTTGAACCACAAACTTAAAGATATTACCAATATGTTTTACCAACAATCTTAAAAAATTCTTATTCATTTTTAGAATACCTTTGCATCCATGACAGTAGAGATAGAATACACACCCATAGAGGGTTTACTGCTTATCCGTCCCAGGATATATTCGGATAACCGCGGGCATTTTTATGAAAATTTTAACCTGAAATTATGGAATTCAAAGGGTCTTCCCACCGATTTCGCACAGGAAAACAGGTCTTTTTCGGTCAAAAACACCCTAAGGGGGCTTCATTTCCAGACGCCGCCTCACGGTCAGGGAAAGCTTATTCAGGTTTTAAAAGGTAGAGTATTGGATGTGGCAGTGGATATTCGTCAACATTCAAAAACCTATGGACAAAGCTTTAAGATTGAATTAAGCGAAAACGATATTGTCCAAATGTATATTCCAGAGGGGTTTGCACATGGCTTCTGTGCCCTCGAGGATACTGTATTCAACTACAAGTGTACATCCTATTACGAGCCATCTGCCGAAAAAAGCATCCTGTGGAACGATCCCGACCTGAACATTGAATGGGGGATTTCACACCCGATTTTATCAGGAAAGGACAGCGAAGGGCAGCTTTTTAAAGATTTTGTTTCACCATTTTAATCCTCATAAAGATGGAAATTACTGATAAGACTAAAGAGTTGCTTGAGCAACTGAAATCAAAATACGGTCAGGAAGGGCAGAATATGGAAACCTATCTGGAAGGACTTCTCTATAATAATTACCTGGACTACTGGCACTATATAAATCTTGATGCCCTGCTGAATTTGCAGCATCCGCGGACGGATATACCTGATGAAAATATCTTCATCATGTATCACCAGATCACTGAACTCTATTTCAAACTTTGCCTGCATGAAATTGACCAGATACTGGATAATGAATCCCTGACCGCAGAATTCTTTACAGCAAGGTTGAAAAGAATGATCGCCTATTTTACCAACCTTACCCATTCTTTTGAGATAATGGTAACCGGGATGGAACCTGAACAATTTTTAAAATTCAGGCTTTCACTTATGCCCGCCAGCGGATTTCAATCGGTGCAATACAGGATCATTGAAATAGCAAGCACTGAAATGATAAACCTTGTTGAGCACATACATCGAGCGGAGTCAAAGGATAAAAGCGTTGAAGAACAATACGAGTATATCTATTGGAAAAAAGGCGCTACCGATTCTGCTTCGGGTACAAAAACATTGACCCTGCGCCGCTTTGAAGATAAGTACAGGGATTTGCTGACAGGCCTCTCCGGAAAACACAAAAACAACAACCTGTATACAAAATATACTAACCTTCCAGAAAGTAAAAAGAACAATTCCATCCTCATTGAAGCGATGAAGGAATATGATGCATTGGTAAATGTGCACTGGCCAAATGTACACCTTAAATCCGCAGGTAGATACCTTGCAAGACCTGATAAAACCATTGCAGCGACCGGTGGAACCAACTGGCAATCATATCTGCCTCCAAAAATTCAAAGAAGAGTATTTTTCCCTGAGTTATGGACAAATGAAGAATTGGAAAACTGGGGTAAATAGATTTAGAAAGTCATTAAACCTCGTAGGATTTAAAATCCTACGAGGTTTTTTTACAACGTTTTTTTCGTGACTATAAAAACCTGATTTCTTTCAACTGAAACTCCAATTGATTGTTATCATCGGTGGTGATCAGCAAGCTTCCTGAATTGGAGACGCCTTTAATGATCCCATTGAAAATTCTTCCATTGTTCAGATCTTCAAATTTCCGCTCTTCATTTATTGAATACATATTTTTCAGGTATTCATTTTTAATATCTTGTTTGTTCCCGGCCTTTAATGTAAGATAAGATTTTTCAATTTCGGGAAATAGTTGTTTTTCAATAGTACTCCTGTTGTACATTTTTCCGTTTTCCTTTTTTACTGAAGTGGCGGTGATAAGAATATCTTCCTGGTTCACGTTGATCCCAACACCTATAATACAATGTTTAATAATGGAACCATCCAAAATATTTTCTATCAGGACACCTGCTATTTTTTTTTCATTAACAAGAATATCGTTCGGCCATTTAATTTTTACATCTGCTGAAGGAATGGTATCCTGAATACACCTGCGTATTGCAATTGCCACTACCTGACTGATGATAAACTGGTCTTCAATATGTACAAATCCCGGATTCAGAAGTAGCGATAACAATATATTTTCGGAGTTGCCGCTTTCCCAGACAGCCCCTCTCTGACCTCTGCCATTTGTTTGAAATCCTGCACTTATTACAGTACCCTCTATTGATTTCCCCATCCTGACCAGTTCTTTCAAACGATCATTGGTCGAATCCGTAACTTCAAGATAGGAATACGTTTTCCCTATAAAAAGTGATGGAAATGAATCACTATGATCATCTTCAGGATGCATCATTCAGAATAAAATTTATAGAGAGATGACAATGTTTGGGCTATCATAGGGCAATTTTAGCGAAATAATTTCTAATTTTACAGCAAATATTAAAATTACAATGCGCTTCAAATTGAAACTTTTACTTTCCTGCTCTCTCTTATTCTCCGTTTTATTAACAATTAACTATTCGGTTAAATCCAATTCTCTGGGTGCACCAACAGGCAGAACCGGTTCCACCCATGACGGTGGCAGTTCCTGTGCTGATGGAGGTTGCCATTCGGATTATAGCCTGAATGACACATTAATCGGAAAACAAACTGTTCAGCTTTTGGACAGCGGTAAAGTTGTTACCAGTTATAAACCTGGGAAAAGTTACGTCATAAGTATCTCCCAAACACGTAGCGGCACTAATAGAATGGGGTTTGAAACCGGTGTATTCAGGTCTGCCGCTAAAACATCACATGCTGGCTCTTTAAGTGACGGCG
>CAILMK010000682.1 GCA_903835275.1 uncultured bacterium
CGAATTACGATTTTGAAGGGCGATAGAGATGTTGCCCTTTGTTTTTCAGTAACCCCCGACTTGAGTCGGGGGGAGTATATGGCGAAGTAGATTCGGGCTTTAGCCCAATATTTATTTTTGCTATACTAGACTTACCCTATTTTCATCACAATAATTAAAATCTGATTTATCAAACAATTGCTCTAGAGCTTCAACCCCAAATTTTTTCTTGTAATCCAATTCCTCTTTTGTGATGGGGATCAACCAAAAGCATTTAATAGTTTTGCCATCCAAATTGCAATTTTCGATTTTCGGTCCATCAAGGTAAGGCAAAGAAATTAAACCATAATTGCAATTTGAATTGTTTAGCCACGGTTTTCCGAAATTTACGGTATGATGTAGATTGAGTTTTTTCCCCGTAATGTGATAATGGGCGATTATTGTTAAAAGCTCAACTAATTCACTGCTTTGAATTGCAGAAAAAATATGCAGTTCAATTGGATTAACATCATCAAATTGGGACATACAACATGTTGCATAAGTCCAAAATTCTCGTTTTAAAATAGGCGGAAATTCCAAAACACAAAATCCTTGATGCAAAAGGTCTTCAACAGACCCTTTACCAGAATACTTTACGATGCTCTTATTGTCCCATGCTTTTTCATAATGGGCAATTATATTTTCTTTATATACGGCAAAATTCATCGTGCTTTCAAAAATAGCTCAATTTACCCATCAAATCTAATCACTTTTTCCTCCTATTCCCCATTTACACCCTTGTTAATAACAGATTATTTGCCGTTATTTGCAGTCAGTTTGTCATTTTTCCCTCAAAACACAAGAGTGGCAGATTATTTGTGGCACTGCCACTACTCAACTTTGAAAACATAATATGGCTGACGATAAATTTTTTAACATACTACAGCCCGCCGATGATGAAGACGGGCCTGAATTTATTTCCCTTTTATCTCCTGAGGAGGAAGAGGAAATAGACAATAATACCGGTCCCTCGCTGGTATCTCTTTTACCCTTAAGGAATACGGTTCTTTTCCCGGGCGTGGTAATACCCATTACCGTGAGCAGGGATAAAAGCATCAAACTCATCAATGATGCCTACAAGGGTGACCGCATTATCGGCGTAGTGGCACAGCGTGCAGAATCCGTGGAAGATCCGGAACTGGAGGACCTTCATACCATTGGTACTATGGCGCGCATTATGAAAATGCTCAAGATGCCCGATGGCAATACTACCGCTATCATACAGGGATTGAGGCGTTTCAGGATCACTGAAATTACCCAGCGCGAGCCGTATCTGAAGGCCGAGATCGACGTGGTGCAGGAGCCAAAACTCGTTCAGGACGATGAGTTGAATGCAACTATCAGCGCCCTGAAGGAACAGGCTATCCAAATTGTACACCTTTCGCCGAACCTGCCATCCGAGGCGGCATTCGCCATTCGGAATATTGACAGTCCGCGTTTTCTGGTGAATTTCATTTCATCCAATATGAACGTGGAAGTTTCCGATAAGCAACGCATTCTGGAAACTATTGACTTTAAGGAACGCGCCGGTTTGGTGCTTTCCTATCTGAGCAAGGAACAACAAATACTGGAACTCAAAAACCAGATCCAAAGCAAGGTTAAGGTTGATATTGATAAACAACAACGCGATTATTTCCTCAATCAGCAATTACGCGCCATCCAGGAAGAACTCGGACAGGAATCACCTGACCGCGAGATCGAGAATATGCGCAAGCGCGCCGAAAGCAAGAAATGGAACAAGGATACCGAGGCTGCTTTCACCAAGGAGTTGAATAAACTCAGCAGAATGAATCCTGCTGCTGCGGAATATTCTGTAATTATGAATTATCTGGAGGTTCTGCTCGAACTTCCATGGGGGGAATATACCAAGGATAGCCTGGAACTGAAAAAGGCTAAGGCTGTCCTGGATAAGGATCATTTCGGACTGGAAAAAGTTAAGGACAGGATACTGGAATATCTTGCAGTCTTGAAACTGAAAGGGGATATGAAGAGCCCGATCCTTTGCCTCGCAGGTCCTCCCGGAGTGGGTAAAACCTCCCTCGGTAAATCCATTGCCAAGGCGATGGGCAGGAAATACACTCGCATGAGTTTGGGTGGTCTGCATGACGAAGCTGAAATACGTGGCCACCGTAAAACTTATATCGGCGCTATGCCGGGCAGGGTAATTCAGGCTATTAAAAAAGCCAATTCATCCAATCCGGTTTTCATACTTGACGAGGTGGATAAGATCGGCAGCGATTTCCGTGGCGATCCTGCATCCGCGCTTTTGGAAGTACTGGATCCGGAACAGAATAATGCGTTTTACGATAATTATCTCGAGTTGGAATATGATCTTTCACACGTCATGTTCATAGCCACGGCAAACAGCCTTGAAAGCATTCATCC
>CAILMK010000683.1 GCA_903835275.1 uncultured bacterium
AGGTTTAGGGTTTGGGATTTCAAAGGTTGAGTTGTTTAGGCTTTCGTTATCGGAGGATATTACTACTATGAAATGTATGACTTTGCCAAAGGAGTTAGAGGAGATGCTATAAAGCAAAACTCAATTGCGCACGAGATTATGGGTAGTTGGCAATGCAATTTTGAGTATAATGGTAAAAGTGAATCCATGAGTCTTATTTTTCATCCTGATTCTACTGTCACGATAAAAGATGACAGGAATACTGAAAAGTACAGATTTACAACGTGGAAAGATTTAATTCGGATAGGAGATGATACCAGTCGAATTGTTTTTCCAACAAACAATTCACTAAGGCTTATTGCTTATCCCCTGAAAGTCCGAATTGATGGCTTAGTGTACAATAATTTAACATTTAATAAATCTCAGTAGAAATTTAAACGATAATGCAAATTAGCTTTCACATTTTAATCCCGTTGCCAGTGGTTTGTTCAGAAAAGCATCCGAAAGGATAGTTTTCCCTTTTATGTTTACCTTGTTATATTCGGTTTTATTCTACTATGATTCAAAAACTTTCATCTCCATTCCTATCGCCTTGAATCTGTATTTAGTTGTAACGGCTACGCCACTTTCTACCTTAACGCCAATATCACAATCGTGGACGATTTCATAAGAACCTCGCATTTTACCATCCTTGGTAGATTGTGAAATAGTAATCAATGCAGATTCCTTGTACCTCTCCCTAAGTTGCTTCATTTTCTCGGCATCAATACGCATATTATCCAAGCTATCTATAAAAATGAAATGATACGTATCGGGTAAGATTTCCTTGACTATCTCGTCATAGCTTCTTAAATCTGCCACATATAGATCAGGGCTGACTGCATTATTATTGATAAATTTGTCCTTGAATGTTTTTGAAAACCCTTCTTCTCCGCTCACATAAAGCACCCTCCCGAAATTCTCCGCCAGATAACTGGCGAACTGTATGGCAAACGTAGATTTACCTTCCCCTGACATACCTGTGAGAACGCAATGGAAATTTAAAGAAGGGTAGCCGAAGAACGCATTCCATTTACCCTGAAAATCCAACATTGCGTAATCCATACCTTGTAATGCCTCACTGCTTATTATCTTTTCAGAACCTTGGGGCGGTGGAAGAATAACCGCCTTGCGCTGTAAAACAGGTTCCGCTTTGCTTTCTTTAAGCAAGGGCAGTGAAGCATCCTTTGGAGAATATGCCTGAAGGAAAGAACTGAAGTCAGGGATGTGGATTGTTTTAGTTTCGTATCTTGGCACAAGATTCATGGTTGTCTGCATTTTGTCGGCTACCGGGCGTATAGACGTCAGACAGACGTCTATTTCCTTTATTTTCTTCGCAATTTCCTGTAAACCCTTTTGTTTATCTGCTTCCCTGCTTTTGGCATCCCATGTGTCAGCTATAAAACCTCCGAACAAACCTACTGCTGCCCCTAATAGCATTTTCCCTTTGTCTTTACACTCCTTGTCCGCTATACAAGCTCCTGCCAATGCTCCGCCTACATAAAAGATTCCTCCGTTACGATTGGCTATTTCTTCCCCTTGTTTTAACAGGGCGGTTTTTTGAGCTTCCAGACGTCTAACAGACGTCTGTATCGCCTCAACTTCAACCTTGGCTTTCTGATATACCTCCGTTTCAACCTGAATGGTTTTGATAATGGTCGTGGGCTTCGGAGGAGCTTTAGGTTGGGTATCCACGATACCGCGTAGTCCTTCAGAGAGCTTGGGAGTGGCACTCTCATCGGATTTCTTCTCTTCCCAATACTTAGCCTTACAGGTGGATGTGCAGAACTTGGCATCACTTCGTTTGCCGATAAACTCTTCACCGCAATACAGACAGGCTTGTTGGCTCATACTATAAGTTATTGATTTATACGCTTAACAGACGTCTAAAGACGTCTGTTTTATAAAAAAAACGGTCAGGAGCCATACAGCTCCTGACCGTCAAATCAGGAAAAGAAAAGTTTAGTCATCGTTTTCAGTTTCTTCTTCTTCTTCTTCCTCCTCCTCTTCTTCTTCATGTTCGTTTTCATTGTTTTCAATGAGCGAATCTAACTTGGTTTCCAACTCATCAATGATATTGGATTCCTCCACTTCGTAACCTACCTCAAAGATGAGTTCATCATCCGAGGAAACACCTGTTACGCTGTTTGGAAGGCGACGCTCGGTCAGCTCTTCCACAAATTCTACAACTACGTCCGTAGGGACAAAAAATTCAGCTTTACGCATAGTATTAATATTTAATTGGTTTAAAAATTTATTGCTTTCAGTGGTTTCCGTTCGATGTGATCGAGGCTTCCAAATCCATCGTTGCGGGCATAGACCTTGCGGATTTGGTTCTCTATGAGAACAATCAGGTATGCCTCATAACGGTTAATGTCCGGGGCTTCCCATTTTTGAAAGGAGCCTTCAATGACCAAGTCATTTTGAGGCGTTATTTTTTTAATGACCAGTTTTCTGCCATACACCATCATTTTCCGCAACAGGCGTATAAATTCTTCCGCCACACGGATAGGCACTACAAATTCGCATTTGAGTATTACCTGTTTTCTTTGTTTTTCCATAAAATAAATATTTGTTATTAGTTATCAAGTTTCCTTCCGATATTCCTTAATCTCTTGCTTGCATTCTTCATGAATCCAAGCACCTCGTTTTTCTTGAAAAGGATCTTCCTTCCCATCTTGTAATAGGGTAATCCTTTCTTCTTATAATTATGAATACTCATTAAGGAGCATTTAAGGAACCTTGCGCATTCAGCGATGCTGAAATGCTCGTCTTCCGCAGCCGTTGGGGGACTTGAAGAAGAAAGTTCTGAAAGGGCGGAGTGAACCGTTTGCTTGG
>CAILMK010000684.1 GCA_903835275.1 uncultured bacterium
AATAATTTCGTATTTGTGCTCGTTCCATCGCTTGTCCAAAGTTCATTTCCGTTTTTACTATCCATGATGGTGAAAAATAATTTGCCGTTGAATGAGCAGATCATTTCACCTGAAATTGTTGGAGCCGTAAAATAATAGTTCTGGCTTGCAATAACATGGGTTCCTGTATCCGTTCCGTCAGAGATCATAAGGTCAAATGTGGATGATTGCATGACCCAGAAACAAACCTTGTTGTTGAATTTTGTAAAATATTTTGGAGCTGAGTTATTGACTCCTGTATTTATATCCTTAACCATTACTGTTCCTATAGCTGTTCCATTACTTTTCCAAAGCTCCCATCCGTGTGTGGAATCAAAAGCAGTGAAATAGAGCGTTCCGCTAACATCGGTTAAGCCATATGGACTTTGTATTGTATATGTAGATGCCTCAGGAACGATAAACAATTTTAGCATTTTACTTCCATGGCTCGTTCCGTCCGTTACCCAAAAGCCAAATTTTTGATGGGTAACATTACTGTTTTTTACAATGGATCCTTCTGTGGTAAAGAAATACATTTTACCGGTAGAAGTAATGAAGGAACTTATTGGATGTATTAATTTATTATTTGTGTCTTTCAATAATTGCGTCCCGGTATCGCTTCCATCAGAGGTAAATAATCCTGATGAAGTGCCGGTATATGCCTCAAAAAATATTTTCCCATTGTATTGATAGGGATAGAAGATTTGTGCATCTCCGGCGGGATTTAATATTTTTGCAAGATTAAAGGTCTGTGCATTGCATATTGTACAGAAAAGCAGAATTATGGAAAAACATAAATTGTTTTTCCATAAACTTATGAAGTTGGTTTTTTTCATTTTTCAAGGATAATTTAATCAAATATAATAAAACTAAACCCTGATTTGCAAATTTTCTGCAATCTTTTTTAGCGATTGTGTGTAAATACCATCCTTAAATCACGTCAGTCAGTTACTTCTTATCACATTCTACCAACATCTTCTTGACCCTGTCCAATCCCCAGTGAGGCGCAATTTCACTGGCAGGTTTAAAAAACTCGTATTTAGACATGGCAACTTCCAGAACAGGTTTTGCCTTGTCCTTGCCACCACCAAACATTGAAGGAGTATAGAATAATCCTGTTCCTTTCAGCAAATACGGACGGGGATTGGTGGAGTCCAGTTCCATGGCTCTTTTGGAAAAATCGTTTGCGATAGTTCCGAATTTCCTTCCGCGTTTCATCGGGCTTACTGCAATCCTTCCCTGGGCGATCATTGCCTTGACAGTATATATTTCAGAATTATTGGGACTCAGGGAATCTGCAACATTCAAAAGGGTTTCCGCATTATCTAGGTAATCGTCAAGCTTATCCTTGTCTTTTTGAACGAATGCGCTGCCGGCAATGCAATAGGCGGCATAGTAATAAGGAAGCCATTCCGTACGTTCTACATTGGCTATGCGTTGAAAATGATTGCTCAATGATTGAAGTCCGGCAGCAGAAGCAGTAGTGTCCGTCATGCTAACAGCCTTTTTCATGGCATTCAAGTACTGGCTTCCATCTGCAAAGGATTGAAGGGAAATACCTGTGAGCGCGATCAGTAGAAATATTCGTTTCATTTTCATTTAGTTATTAGGGTCAGTTAAATCAGGAATGAGATTAATCCTGCATGCAAAAGTTTAATTTTGGCATTAGCATTTTATCTAAACAGTTCCAATTTTCAAATTTACTAATTTTCACATTATAGAATTAGCACATCAAACCATTATTTTTTATCATCTGCCACTTTTCTCCCTATGGATACAAACATACCAATAAATATTGTTCTCAATGATTGCGGTATGATAGCAGAACGATAAGATGCATCTGAAGAATAACGGTATCCGTAAACATTATTAATGCCGAGGATATTATTAATACCGAGGAAGATTACTGTAAAATTACCTTTTATACTGGTTAGATAACTTGTATTTATACTGAAGTTATTATAATCTATCGTTGTCCCTTTTATGTCAGGGCCAGTATAAGTAGGAGGGTTATAAAAATAATAATAAGGCCTGCCCGTTGCAAATGTATAGGTGAATCCTGCGTTCAGCTTATTGGCTTCAATAAAGTGCGCAATGGCCGGGAGTGCATATTTATAAACTACGGAAACAGTATGTGGTGTTGCAAATGTGGGTTGAAGCATTTCGGGGTAATAACGGTATTCCCTTCTTGTATCCAGATAGGTGTAGGAAACCCAGTAGTCAACATTCTTGAAGGTTTTTTTATCTCTCCAGAATACATCTATTCCTCGCGCATAACCGCCACCATTATTGTTTTCAGAATAGATCTTACCTGTATCACCTACTATTGGACTTGGACTGCGGATTATTCGTACAAGGTCACCGTATTGCTTGTAATATGCCTCTATCCTGAAGGTACGGTAATCATCAGTGATCTGGTAATTGGTAATGTAATGTGTGCAGTTTTCAAACGTCAGGTTATTGCTGAAAAACAGTTCGTCTTTTTGAGGCGTTTCAAAGAACTTTCCATAAGCAAAACTAACCTGTGATTTCTTTCCCGTTTTATACGCTATGGATGTTCTCGGCGCGTTATTATATTTATTAAGAATGTGCGAATACTCCGAGCGTTCCCCTATGCGTACGGCAAGTCTGCGGGTAATGAATAATTCAAATTCAGCAAAGGCGGCTCCATACATCTCATTAAGGTGATGGTTTGCCGAAAAAGAATATACGGATGAGTCCTGCCCGTAAACAATGTTTTGAACTTCCCCGCCTATTTTGAAAGTGGAATTTATCCCAAGATATTTGGTAAAATAAAATTTGCCCTGCGTATTTTGCTGCGATGAATTTACATTGAATTGATTGAAACTGATCTTGTCAACATTATTACTATAAGATGTTCCTGCAAAGAAATTCCAGTTTTTGCCGAGAAATTCCTTATAGGAGGCATTGACATAAATATTCTGGTTCTGCAATGAAAAACGCGCTAATGTTGTGCCGGAATCATAAATGTTCGGGAAAGTAATTCCAAGTTTACTCATTGAGAAACTACTGTAAATTTTAAAAATACCGGTAGCAGATGTTTTCTGACGGAGAATGATAGAACCTTGTCCGCTTTCCGGAGCCTTGGTCCATGTGCGTAAACTATTCTGCGGATTTACTGCAAAGAATGGTTTGAGGTTAGTATAACTACCATCTACACTCAGGGAAGTGTTTTTCCAGCGTTGGGTATGGCCTCCGTTAACGCCGACCATCGTCAGTCCGAGTGCGGAAGTGGTTTCTTCCGCAAGATCATCGGTATTCAAAACGAGCGTGGATGAAAGTGCCTGTCCGTAGAGTGCGGAATAACCTCCGGTACTGAATACAGTTCCTGTAAAAAGGAAGGGGGAGAATCTTCCCCGGGCGGGTACATCCGGTACCGAACTGGTATACGGATTCTGCACTACCATATCGTCTATGATTGTTTTCGTTTCACTCGCTGAACCACCACGGACAAATAGTCCTTCTGTTTCACCGACATTTTGCGCACCCGGAAGCGTTTTAATGGCACCGTCAATATCCCCGCTTGCCCCGGCAGTTGTTACAATATCAAGCGGTTTTAGCATGACGGCTTTCTTTTTATCGCTGGCCTCAAAAGATCCTGCTGATATAACAACAGTATTTAACTCATTCGATTTTTCCCTGAGAACCGCCTTTATTATAATTGGCTTGTCAGCTATGATAACTTTAGTTTTAAAACTGTCATAGCCAATGCAGGTTGCAATAATGGTAACCTGTCCTTTCTCCGTCGTTGTAAAATTAAACTCACCATTTTCAGTGGAAGAAGTACCATCATATGTGCCTTTAATACTAATACTGGCAAATGGTATAACGGCTCCATTATCATCAATGGTTTTTCCACTTATTGTTATTTGTGAAAATGAATTTGCCGAAAAGAACAAAAGTGAAAAAGCAATAAATATGGCAGGTAAATATTTACTCATGGGTGTATCATTAATGTTTGTCTTAAAAATTCGGCGTGAATTCCATTTTAGAAATAGGCGTTCACGCCTACTTTTTATTGTTTAGAATGGAAGAAAGTCAAGGATAAAGTCAATAATTTCCATGCCTGTTTCCATGAGGCAGAATTCGCACTCAGGAGTTCCGCCCTGTTCATTTGGGTTGGTATCGTTAGTTTCCATAATTAAATCGGTTTCGTTATAATTATGGCAAAACTACAACGAAATTATTGTAAAATGAAACGATTCCGAATTATTTTTTGTAATTTTGCAACGAAATAGTAGTAATTTGTTGATTATGACTAAAGTTGTGACTCTTGTTAATGAATGGGATAGCTTTGAAAGCAGCCATCCCGGCGCGGAAATAAGCGATTTTTGCCGGTTTCAGCTGATTCGGGAAGAGCAGAAACTTTCACCGAAAGAAAAAATGTTCGGCGGGCAGGTTCCTCCCACGGATACGGCTCTGCTTATGAAAATGATGGGCAGGATCATGGGGGCATTTACCTTATATCTGAAATCGGCAATGGCAAAAACAAAAGTGCCGTTTCCTGAAACGTTCTTTTTTCTCGGCGCCCTTAAGAATACAGGTGAGATGAATAAAACAGAACTTGCCAATGAGTGTATGATGGAATATTCCACCGCTGTGGAATATATTGGCAAGCTGGTAAAAGCGGGATATTTAAAAGAAAAGGAATCTCCGGTGGATAAGCGTTCCAAGGTAGTCAGTCTTACTAAAAAAGGGGAAACCCAGCTAATGGAATGTTATCAATATCTGCATAAGATTGCACAAATTATGTTCGGAGATATGAGCAATGACTCCATTCGTCTTTGCGCACATTTATTATCCTCGGTGGAAATTAAACACAGCAAACAGGCTGTGGAATTCAAGAACCGGGATTTCGATGAAATTTATAAGATGTCAGTAGGGAAATAAAAATTATTTTTCCAATCTCTTCGTCAGAATATACACTCGCCAAAGCGGTAAAATACCAAATACTCCAAAAGAGCAATCCAACAGGCGCCATGTAAAGGGAATGCCTCTTGCAGGTCCCATAATCATTGCAAGGGGAAATACAAGTATACAGGAAATCATTCCCCAGTCAATCACCCATTTATTGCGCACAGGATCTTTATACGGCCCGATGAAGGCAAGTGCTATGACGATATGCGCGAAGGCAAGCCAGTCGTATCCATAGGATAGATAAGGATATTTTGCATTGGTTTCCCTGATGGCATTATACACATCATTCAGCCATTGAATTTTTCCTCCAGTGAAATTTTTAAGAATCGCCAATTCAGTCTCAGCAGGAGAAGCGGTGATGCCGCTTAATATGAGCATCACCATAAAGAAGACCAGCCAGCGGCGAATATTTTTTAGGGTTACACTTGTTTGAGCTGGGGTTATAGTATTCATTAATAGTTGTTTAGTTGCAAAGTTATGGATAGTTTTTGATGAAGTGGGGTGTTTTTTCAATCGTAAATCCTAAATCGTTAAATCGTAAATTGTTATATCTTTGTCTTAAAATCATTTAAGACAAAAATTAAACCACTAATCGCTATGAGTACAAAAAACAGGCTTTTTTTATTTCTTACAGTCATTGTATTTTGTTTCTTCAGTCAAAATGCTTTCGCACAACTGAGCGGAACGTATACGATAAATCCCAAAGGGAGTGGAGCTACTAACTATAAGAATTTCTCCGATGCTGCTGCAGATTTAAATACCAATGGAGTTACAGGACCTGTAGTTATTAAAGTAGCCAACGGAACGTATAAGGAACAATTTGAGATAGATAGCATAGTAGGGGCAGACTCCATCAATACTATTACCTTTGAAAGTGCAAGCGGGGATAGCAGTAAGGTGATTTTAAGTTATAGGTATTCCAATTCTCTGACTTATCTTGTGTATTTAAATAGTGCAAGTTGGATAACTTTTAAACAACTGACATTTGAAACTAAAACGGATAGCTGCACCAACCTGGTTCTTCTTGAAAATTCATCTTCAAATAACCAATTCTTGAATAATCAGTTTATCCAGATAATTTATTCAGCTAGTTATTCTATAAAATCTGAATATACAAACCAGAGCGCGAGGAATCTTGTTATTAAAAATAACCTCATCAAAAAAGGAGGAGACGGAATAATGATTTATTTAAACTCAGCGGAAATCAGCGGAAATATATTTGATTCATTTTATTATTATGCTGTAAATTCTGCTTACACTGCGAAACTAGTCATTAGAAATAATATTATTACCTCAAATTTTGGTAATTATGGGCTTTCCCTTGATTATGCGGGAGGCACTTTGCTTATTAATAACAATTACATTTATCTTGGTAATGGATTATGCGCAATTCAATTGATAAAATGCCATGGCACTAGCAGTAATTATCAATTGATTTATAATAATTTCGCAATTATTAATGG
>CAILMK010000685.1 GCA_903835275.1 uncultured bacterium
AAGGATCAGATCAACGACGTATTGAAAAAGAAAGCCTAAGAGGCTTATCTTTTCCTGAAAGATATAAAAGCTTCTCTTATTAAGGGAAGCTTTTTTTGATTTAGTGATTTTGGAGTGAATGAAGTTGTGAGTTAAAACTCAGTCACTCAATTATTCACTCCCTCAATAACTTAGCAATATGGGATTTTTCGATATATTTAAAAAGAACAAACCTCAAGAGGCTGCTACACCCAAACAAGTGGAAACTCCTCAGGAGGAAGCGGCTGTCCAGATTGCGGAAGTGCAGGAGGAAAAGGCGGCTGATGTTAAGGCCATTGAACAAGGCCTCGAGAAAACAAAAACCAACTTTTTCAGTAAGATAGGAAAGGCATTGGTAGGGAAATCTACCGTAGATATTGACTTTCTTGATGATCTGGAGGATGCCTTAGTTTCCGCTGATGTCGGGGTAACAACAACAGTTAAGATCATTAAACGACTGGAAGACAGGGTTGCCCGTGATAAATATATAAGTACATCCGAACTGAATAGAGTCCTTCGCGAAGAGATCATCGCCCTTTTAGACGACCAGAATAATTCACAACTTCCTGATTTCAAATATCCTGCCACTGGGGATCCTTATGTAATCATGGTTGTTGGTGTTAATGGTGTTGGCAAAACCACTACTATTGGAAAGTTGGCTTACCAGATCAAAAAACGCGGCAGTTCAGTTATGCTAGGTGCTGCGGATACTTTCCGTGCAGCCGCTGTGGATCAGTTAACTATATGGTCAGAGCGTGTGGGTGTCCCTATTATTTCCCGCGGAATGAATGTCGATCCGGCCGCTGTTGCTTTTGATACGGTTCAATCAGCCAAGGCAAAAGGCATGGACGTGGCAATTATTGATACAGCCGGTCGTTTGCATAATAAAGTAGGCCTGATGAATGAGCTTACGAAGATCCGCAATGTAATGGGCAAGGTAGTTCCTGATGCACCGCACGAAATACTTTTAGTACTGGATGCCTCTACCGGACAGAACGCCATTGAGCAGGCAAAGCAATTCACTGCTGCCACTGATGTAAATGCCATCGCACTCACCAAACTGGATGGCACTGCCAAAGGCGGCGTAGTTATCAGCATAGCTGATCAATTCCGCATACCGGTAAAATACATCGGCGTAGGAGAAAAGATTGAAGATCTGCGACCATTCGATAAAGTTGATTTTATAAATTCCCTTTTTAAAGACTGATTTGAAAACCCGACCAAATTCCAATCCACGTGTAAATGTAATCACCCTCGGGTGTTCAAAGAATATTTATGATTCCGAGAACCTCATGGGACAATTGCAGTCCAATCAAATTGATGTGGTGCATGAAGGGAAGGTTCGCAAGACGGATACAATCGTCATCAATACATGCGGCTTTATTGATAAGGCCAAGCAGGAATCCATAGATACTATTCTGCAATGGGCGGAAGCAAAAGATAAGGGAAAAATTGAAAAGCTCGTAGTCATGGGCTGCCTTTCCGAGCGTTACCGTGATGAATTGCGTGCTGAAATTCCGCAAGTGGATGCATTTTTCGGAACGCGTGAATTGCCACAAGTTCTTGAAGCTTTAGGAGCAGATTATAAACACG
Organism: uncultured bacterium; assembly: GCA_903835275.1. Lineage (GTDB taxonomy): Bacteria > Bacteroidota > Bacteroidia > CAILMK01 > CAILMK01 > CAILMK01. The sequence continues at coordinate 1,612 of CAILMK010000685.1, forward strand.
AACTCCTTGGCGAAAGGCAACTGACCACTCCTTCGCATTATGCATTTTTCAAAATTGCAGAAGGATGTAACAGGCCTTGCTCTTTCTGCGCTATTCCACTCATGCGCGGCGGACATACCTCCACTCCTATTGAAGAATTGGTACGGCAGGCAAATCATCTTGCTGCCAATGGCACCAAGGAGCTTATACTGATAGCTCAGGAGCTTACTTATTACGGCATTGACCTCTACGGCAAACGTCGCCTGGATGATCTTCTCCGCTCGCTTTCCGATGTAAATGGAATAGAATGGATACGTCTGCAATACGCATATCCTTCACAATTCCCGATGGAAATTATTGATGTAATCAAGGAGCGCGACAATATTTGCAATTACCTGGATATGCCATTGCAGCATATCAGTGATAATGTCTTGAAATCAATGCGTCGCGGCATTACGCGCCGCAAAACATACGAACTGGTGGATTCCATCCGCCAGAAATTACCGGAACTTGCTCTGCGCACTACCCTTCTGGTTGGTCACCCGGGAGAAACGGAACAGGACTTTGAAGAACTGGTTCAATTCGTTCAGGATGCAAAATTTGAACGCCTGGGTGTATTTACTTATTCCCATGAGGAAAACACTCATGCAGGAACCCTTACGGATGATATTCCTGAAGAAGTAAAGAACGAACGTTCCGAGCGTATCATGGAAGTACAGCGAGATATTTCATTGGCTAAAAACCTTGAAAAGATCGGCAAAGAGTACAAAGTACTCATTGATCGCCACGAAGCGGATAACTGGGTAGGCAGAACTGAATTCGATTCCCCTGAAGTGGATAATGAAGTACTCATCAGCAGTATTGATACATACGCCCGCATAGGCGATTTCGTCAATGTCCGCATTACAGATGCTATGGAATATGATCTGTTTGGGGAAATTATATAAACAGTTGGCAGTTTACAGTTAACAGTCAACAAAAGCGCATATGTTGGGGCGAATAGATATTCGCCCAATACAGTCATTCAAAGGCGAATATCCATTCGCCCCTACAAGTTAACAAATTCCTATATTTGCAATACAAATGCAAATTCAGAACCTACCTCTGGCTTCTTCCGGGCAATTGCATCCTCTGGCACAGGATTACCTGCAAAACCCTTCTTCTATATCAGAATATTTCAACTTTGCTCCTACTATGGAAGGCATGGCTGAAGCCATTAAATCCCGGAAAAATTTCCATGTAAACCGTCAGGTTCTTATTGAACGCCTGGAGAGTCAGTATCTCAAAATGAATCCTGATTTCTATAGTGATCCTGAGAATATTCCCACTGCCAAAAACATGGAGGTATTGATTCAGGAAAATACCTTTACTATTACCACGGGACACCAGCTAAATATTTTCAGCGGGCCGCTGTATTTTATTTATAAGATAATATCTGCGATCAGTTATGCGGAAGCGCTGAAAAAACAATTCCCTGAGTACAATTTCGTTCCCGTTTACTGGATGGCTTCCGAGGACCATGATTTTGAAGAGATCAATCATATACACCTCTTCGGTAAAACAATGAAGTGGGAGGCAGCTTCGGGCGGCCCGGTAGGCAGAATGGAACCAATACCCTCCAGCCCCCTAAAGGGGGAGCAAGAGGGAGCGGATTCCCCCTTCAGGGGGTTAGGGGGTCTACTTGATCAGCTTGGAGAACTCATTTCACGCCAGCCCGAAGGGCAATATTTACTGGAGTTATTTACCAAGGCATACACCACTCATCCAACACTTGCTCTGGCGACGCGTTATTTTGTGCATGAGCTTTTCAAAAAGGATGGACTCGTCATTATTGATGCAGATGATGCACAACTGAAAAAGCAATTAATCCCTATCCTTAAAGAAGATATTTTTTCACAGAAATTTTATCCGAAGATCACAGAAACAAAAACGAAACTGGAAGCAAAATATTCTTCCCTTCCGGTAAATCCAAGGAATATTAATGTGTTTTATCTGGGAGAAAACTTTCGTACGCGCATCATTCAAACAGAATCAGGATACAGGGCGGACAATTTAAAAGAGTGGACGGAATTGGAATTGCTTACAGAACTAAACGCTCATCCTGAAAATTTCAGTCCGAATGTGGTATTGCGCCCCATGTACCAGGAAACGATACTACCCAATCTTGCCTATATAGGTGGTAATAATGAAATAGCGTACTGGCTGGAATTAAAATCGGCTTTTGACTCGCAAAATGTTTTCTTCCCACAACTATTAGTTCGTGATTCAGCACTCTTTATAGGCAAAAAATTTGCGAAGGATATGGATGCGTTTAAATTGAATGCGTCGGATCTTTTTCAGCCTATGGCGGAACTGAAAAAAGCATTCTATAAACTGAATGAGCTTCGCAATCCCGCTGAAGATTCGATTGAAGCTCTGATGCAGCAATATGAAACCCTGAAATCAGACGCACAAAAACTCTCTTCTGATATAGCTGCGCAGATCGTAAAGCAAAGCAACGAACATCAGAAAGC
>CAILMK010000686.1 GCA_903835275.1 uncultured bacterium
ACCATCCGCAGGGATTTCATGGAGCTTGCCGAATCAGATCAGGTGTTAAAGGTCAGGGGAGGTGTAAGATCCAGGAAGGCCGCTTCCGTACTTCCGTTTTCCGGGATGGCAAACCATCAAGAATGGCGATATAGTAGTATTTAATTATCCTGCGGATAAGGATGGCGATGGCGAAAGGCCGGTGGATAAGAAGGAAAACTACATCAAGCGCTGCGTGGGTATTGCAGGAGATAGTCTGGAAGTTATTCAGGGCTTGGTGTACATTAACCATAAGAAACAGGATATACCGGAACATCATCAGTTCAGGTATTATGTCTATACAGACGGAACAGCATTTGATCCAAAGAGTCTTCATGAAGACCTTGGAATTGCTACCGAAGGGCAGAATACAGAAGTGTACGATATTGGATTTGATAATAAGACCAATCTCCACCAGTATGTAATGTTCCTTAGCGATGAAGCGAAAGCCAAGGTAAAGGCGTATTCTTTTGTAAAGGAAATCAGGGAGGATTTTGCTGTAAAGGGCGTTCCTGTTACAGGGCAAAATCGTATTTTCCCTTCTGATACATTCAAATGGAACGAGGATTATTTCGGTTCTCTTTATATTCCTAAACGTGGTGATGTTATCCAGATGACACCAAGAAACTACGCAATTTATGAAATTGCCATCCGCCAGTATGAAAATAATCCTTCACTGGAATGGCGGAACAATGCTGCGTATATGAATGGAAAACCGCTCAAGGAATACAAGTTTAAAATGAATTACTATTTTATGATGGGGGATAACCGTCATAATTCACTGGATTCACGTTTTTGGGGATTTGTACCTGAAGATCACATTGTAGGCAAACCTGTATTTGTATGGCTTTCCCTCGATGCTGAAGGACATGGGTTTAAAAAAATCCGCTGGAGCAGGATGTTCAGGTCTATTTAGGGTGTAGATTCGCAGCATGACAAATACGTTACTCCTTATAGCAGTAATTCTGTATTTTTATGTTCTTCCTGTCCTCGGGCTCTATAAAATATTTAAAAAAGCCGGCCGCAATCCGTGGCTGGCTTTTATTCCTTTAGCAAATACCTTTATTATTCTACGGATCATCAAAAAACCGGTATGGTGGATGGTCTTTCTTTTGGTTCCGGGGTTGAATGCAATTCTTGGTGTGGCATTGATTGCAGAACTGATCAAATCATTCGGCAAGGTTCATTTTTTGAATCAGCTTGGCGCGGTTCTTTTCACAGGGTTTTATTTTATTTTTCTTGGATACTCCGGCAGGGAAAAATACTATGGATATGAAACGGGATCCAGGTTTGAACGGACCGAAGCTTCCGAATGGGGGACCATGATCGCATTCGTTTTATTTTGCGCTGTAATGATACGGAGCTTTATTTTCGAGCTCTATAATATCCCTACCGGCTCCATGGAAAAAACTTTACTGGTGGGCGATTATGTGTATGTATCCAAATTGAATTATGGTGCGCGCATACCCATTACGCCCATTGCATTTCCTTTTTCACAAAACACATTGCCATTCTTCAATTGCAAATCGTACGTAGAATATTTCACCCTTCCATATATTAGAATTCCCGGATGGGAGAAAGTAAAAAATAATGACATCGTTGTGTTTAATTATCCCGCAGATAATTTTCGTCCTGTGGATAGAAAGGAAAATTATATAAAACGTTGCATTGCAATTCCCGGCGATAGTATCCGAATTGTAAATGCTGCGGTTTATGTGAATAATAAATTGCAGGCCCTCCCGGAGCAGTCACAGTTCTGGTATAATGTATATACTGACGGTACGTATTTCAGCAAGGAAGCCCTGCATGAAATAGGGATTTCAAAAAGCCACGAAAACGACGCTTTTCAGCAACTTGGGACCAATGAACTGACCGGTCTTACCGCATGGAGGGCATGGCTGACAAAGGATGCTGTAAAGAAATTAATCAAGCTGAAAAATGTTTCAGACGTCAGGCAATATACCGAGCCTCCCTGGGAATATGAAGAGGGTATTTTTCCTGATGATCCCTCATTGAAGTGGAATATTGATTTTTTCGGGCCTTTATATGTTCCGAGAAAAGGAGATAAGATTCAGCTTAATAAAAGAAATTATTCCCTCTATGAAAAAGCAATCAGGGACTATGAAAATAATCCAACCCTCAAAATGAAGGGCGACGATTATTACCTGAATGGGAAGCAAATACATTCCTATACCTTCAAAATGAATTATTATTTCATGATGGGGGATAGCAGGAATAATTCCGAGGATTCCCGCTTCTGGGGATTTGTTCCGGAAAATCATATCATAGGCAAGCCCCTGTTTATCTGGTTATCCATAGACCCCGAATTACACTGGTACAAAGCCATCCGCTGGGAAAGGATGTTCCGGAGCGTGTAGGGATTTACGATTTTAGATTTACGAGGTACGTCACTCCATACAAAAACTCGCTCTTGCGAGCGTCCGCTCGCAGCCATAGCGAAAAGCAGAAATTAATTAGTATACAGATAATCTCAGGATCGAGCAATTCCCCCTTTGAAGGGGGCGGGGGGATGTTGAATTTTAGCCTCTGTTGAATCTCACTTTTGCAATAATTTATCCTTTGGGATAATACCTTCAAATAGAAATAATGCTCATTAATCCCCTTATTCTTTGGGTTAATCGATTAAATTAAATTCACATTAAATTTATTTTCACAAATACTTGGAAAATTAATTTGGAATTGTACATTTGTACCGACTTTAAGATTGTTACCGAACTAATGGGCGTTCGGTTGAGGGCGGCCTGTCTTGGCCGCCCTTTATTTTTTACTCGTTTTTGTGATATAGATCAATTTGTCAGGGAATAAAAAAACCTCTAAAGGTTTTTAAAAGCTTTTGAGTTGGAAAACCTCCGGTAAGGGGACTTAAGAAACTTATTTCTCTTTGATTAATGCAACAGGGTAGAAGCACCCGTCGCCACAAAAAAACAAACTTGGGAATGATGAATATTTTGGGCTTTGTTCACAATTTTCAGAAGGCCTTGCTGGAAGCGTTCCACTAAATGAAGAATAAGAAAGAAATGAACAAGGATCCCAAAAACGATATTCCTTTCCTTTTCTTAATGCCATTAATGAAACAGAATTCTCATGACTCATAATTAATAGCACAGAGTCACCGATTTTTGGCCAATATCCTCGCATAT
>CAILMK010000687.1 GCA_903835275.1 uncultured bacterium
CCGCTCTTTGAATATTCGCTTTATTTCCCGCCTTATCAGAAAGAAACCATGAAATCACATATGTTCCCAAAGTAGAAGTATCCAGGTTACTTCCCCTGATTACAGTTACATTGGTATCGCCGTAATTATCATGATAAATTATTCCGGAATCTTTGTAAGGTGTATTTACTTCAAGTTCTACTGTATCTTTCCAAATCAGCTTCACAGTTGGTGGATCAATATCCCTGTTGCAAGTACCGGGAAGATATTTATCCATCCATTTTAATCGACGATGTATCCATCCTTTCATGGTATCCACTTCCTGTGTGTAGGTCTTTGCCAAAGCAGGCTGACTAATAAAAAGGCCACCACCTGTCATTCCGTATTCAGGCCACTCCCGAAAATTCCTTGCCTGTGCATCATTCAATACAGCCGCGTTACTATCAATAAAACGATCCAGGGAAGCCGCACTTAATCCGTTTCTACGATATACTGTCCATTTGCATTTAAGCTCATTTTTAAAAGCAGCATCACCTTTTCCGTACCCCAATGTACCGTTATCCATCAATTTATAAAACCACATGTTTGCCTGAACTCCTACAGTATATAACCAACCATAAAACGTTGGAGTAAATCCCTGGTCATACAGGCTCAAATCAAAATCCCATACCGGCCCTAAATGTATATTCCTGTCCTTGCTGTTGCGGTCTTTATACATATAGAAACTTGCGCGATAACCATCAACACTCTTTGTTATTTCCTGCATAAGCATGTAATCTCCGATTGATTTTTCGTCCATATAATTACGCCACGCTCCGGGAGAACTGCTCATTGTTTTCCCGTAAATAACGCTTTCAAAACTGTCAAAAAATGAATGAATATATGCACCTTGCCGGGCATTGGGAACCAAGGGATCCAAATACCTGAAATACTGCGTATCCAGGGTATAATACGGAATAGGATATTTTGAATGCCACCCCGGAGATCCTTTCCAATCTGTCTTGATCATATATCCACCGGTGAGTGAATCTCCCATGTTATCCAAAGTGGTATCAAGTTTAGTGATATCTACAAAATCCTTTCCTCGTTTTACCTTCTCAACTAAAAAATAAACTCCCTGGTATACTCCATCCAATATCAATTCAACGTGTCTCCATCTTGGGGCATACGGTGGATTCATACAGGAAAACATATGCTGTGCAACAGCATTCCTCATAAGACTTCTGTCATAATAATTTGCGACCACTGCCCATTCATGCTGCAGCGGCAATCCCAGAATGGCGGTATCTTTATTTCCAAGCCAGTTCGAGTTGCAGATTATGAAATCATAGGATAATTTCGGGAAAGTCCTGGTATAATTTCCATGATTGCCAATTTTTCCAAAAATTCTTGTTTTAACGGAGTCCTTCGCAAAATTATATTTACCGCTGCCATTGTCAATAATAGAAAAATAGCTTGATTCATTTGGTGCGCCTTGCCCTCTTGTATTCATTACAATGATAGGAAGATTTGAACTATCAAGTTCTATAGGCTTAATTGGAGTAGTTCCAAAATGCAAACTCCAGTTCTTTACAATATCCTTTCGTTTAGTATTTACATCATATACCAATAAATTCCATGTTCCGTTTATGCTTTGTCCGTTATTGATCAGACGCAAAAAATACTGACCATGATAATAACCATTTATTGGAGCTTTGGCAAAAGAAATGGCGTTTGAGGCAGTATCCGTAAAAAAAGTACTGTCGAAATTCTTCTGGTTGCCTCAATCACTATTCGTCAATTGATAATATTGACCGCTTGGTGGAATGAGGTATATGATTAAGTCTGCATCTATGGCTGACTGAATATTAATATTTACACTTTCAATTCCAAAAGTGTAATTTAAGGTAGCAGGTTTCATTCCACTAATTACAATGGGATAAAAATTCCCTTTTTTGAAAGTGTCTATTTTTCCACCACTACCTACAAACATGGTATCCCCTGCCTTTGCATTTACAAAAAAGCAAAAGAAAAGTAATAATAAGCATGCTTGCTTCATCATTAAAAAAAATTTTTTTATCAAAACTAATCGTCTTGTCAAAGAACCATTTTCCGTTTGCAATTTCAAAATATAAATCCCTGCCGGCTCATTTTCAAGATGGAGAATACCACTCCATCCGTGTGTAACATCCCTGCGCAATCCTTCCATCTCCGTGCCCATTTCATCATACACACCCAGATAAGCCTTTGAATTTGATTTCAGTTTTACACTGATGTAAAATATCCCGCTTCCCGGATTTGGATAAACACTAATACTACCAGATAAAGCATTTGCATTTTCAATTCCCGCACTTGTATCCTTCGCAAGTGCAATAGTAATGATTCTGCTGACTTTTGAACTCTTATTCGCTGACTGGTCAATTGCCTGGTAAGTAATAAAAAATATACCGGCATTCTTTGTACCCGTATAAGTTCCGGCTGTATCAATTTTCAAATGTCTGTCATAATTATCAGTGGCAGTATAACCCGAATCAGTGTATGGAATAGAATCGTTCAGTGATAAAAACACACTGTCATTCCCAACAAGTGAGATGCTTGGAGCAAGGCTATCCACTACGTAAACAGTTCTCCTAATTGAATCCTTATTCCCGGAATGGTCTGTTCCTTTATACCAAAGCGTATAATACCCGATGCTATCTGTTTTGAAATTTTTCAGGTTACCGGAATATGTTAGAATCGCGTTAGTATCAAAGTTATCTTTAATATGTACATCTGTATCCGAATAGGTATCGTATACTTCCAGTTTCACCGTATCGCGCCCACCAAACCATACTAAAGGAGCATATGTATCCAATACGTGAATTACCTTCACAGCTGAATCAACATTGCCGCTTTGATCCGTGGCTTTGTACCACATGGTATAATACCCTAGAATATCGGGAATATTATTTATGAAATTAAACGTACCCCATTTCTTAATAACAAGGGTTGTATCATAATTATCCCGGATAACAACATCAGTATCCCTGTATTTAACGAGCACTTCTGTAGTCACTGTATCGCCATTTAGCAAAGTAATCGTTGGAGGAATGGTATCAATCACAATAACTACTCGTTGAATATTTGTTTTATTCCCAGCCTTATCCGAAAGGAACCATGAAATTACATACGTTCCTAATTGCGATGTATCAAGGTTGCTGCCCTTGATTACGGTCACATTTGTATCTCCGTAATTATCGTGGTAAATAATACCTGTATCTTTGTAAGTAGTATTTACCTCAAGATAAACGGTATCCGATCCATTGAGCGCTACGGTCGGCGGATCTATATCCCTTTTGCAAGTACCGGGCATATATTTATCGAGCCATTTCAACCTACGGTGTATCCAACCTTTCATGGTATCTACCTCATGCTGGTAGTCTTTAGCAAGCACAGGTTGGTTGGCAACCGCGTAAACATTTGCGGTCATGCCCCAGGTATTCCATTCTTTAAAATTCCGTTTTTGAGCATCATTCAAATAGCTTGCCTGGCTATCTATGAAATGATCCAGTGAAGTGACGCTTAGTGCTCCCCGCCTGTAAACTGTCCAATTGCATTTCAAATTATTCTTCCAGTTTACATCGCCCTTACCATATCCACCTACTCCAAATAATTTAGACCACCAGAACGCGCCTCCATCACCATCGCTATACTCCCACCCCGCTGATGCAGCATCCCAGGAATTGTCATAGAAAGTCCAATCAAAATCCCACGCAGGCCCCATGTGAATATGTCTGTCTATACTATTCCTGTCCTTCCACATAAATAAACTTGCACGGTAACCATCCAGATTTCTTCCCATTTCCTGAATGAAAAAATAATCTCCTAATGATTTTTCATCCATGAAATTACGCCAGTTACCCGGGTAACCTTTTATTTTACTCGAATCAATATTACCATTCATGGCATTCTCAAAGCTGTCATAAAAAGCCTGGATATACGCCTGCTGAGTGGTGGAAGGTACAGAAGGATTATAGAACCTATAATAAGGATACCAGCTTGTAGACGATGGCATATAATACCTGGAATACCAACCGGTGGATCCATTCCAGTCATTTTTGATTACATATCCACCGGTAAGGGAATCACCTGAGTTACTTCCCGGATCCAGTTTTGAAATATTCAACCTGGTCTTTCCTACCGAAACTTTTTCCACGAAAAAATAAACTCCCTGATAAACCCCGTTAATAACGACTTCTACGTGTTTAAATTTTACTGCATAATTCTGCATAGAAGCAAACATGTGCTGCGCAATGGAATTACGCATAAGGCTCCTATCCCCGTAATCAGCTATCAATGCCCACTCGTGCTCTTTGGGCAAACCAAATAGTGTCCTGTTGGAATCTGCATAATTTGAATCGGTGGTGCGGATTGACCAGGAAGATTTCGGAAAACTTTTAGAATAATTACCGTGCAATTTTATCGTCAAATGACCCGGGAATTTGGAAGAATCCTTGAGCAAGTTATATTTTCCATAACCGTTATCGATGGCATACATTTTTGCGCCGATAGCAGGATCATCGTAGGGAATTGATTTACCCATTGTATTAACAACAAGTATCGGCAGGTTAGAGCTATCCAGTTTTACGTGTGTTAATGGAGTTTTTCCAAAACACAAACTCCAGTTGACCACAACATCTTTGAGCGGTGAATTATTATCTACAATATACAAATGCCATGTACCATTGATAGATTGGCTATTATTCACCTGGCGCAGGAAGCTTTGTGGACTATAAAATCCGGTAAAAGGAGCTTTCCCGAAATGAATA
>CAILMK010000688.1 GCA_903835275.1 uncultured bacterium
ACCCTGACATCCTTCTTTTTCTTGCTTCCCTTCAGGATGGCGGTGGTAGCTTTATCGTCCTTGGGCAAGCCAAGATCAAGTGTATCTAATAATTCGTGTTCAACTTTACCGAATTCCATATTGAGATAATATTTTAGTTAAAGCTATCCTTTTTTTCCCGGCAATACAATTTCATTAATTTAAGAAATTCAACTCTGACGAGGGGTATAAAACCCCTCGCTAAAGAAGGAACATCCACAGCGAGGGGTTTTATACCCCTCGCTAAAAATGTCCGTTTGCCACCGCAATATCCTGAAAAATTCTAAAATTTGACAATATTTATGCTGATTAAAAGAAACATTGTATATTCGTGAGTGAAAACAAGCTAAATATTCCAAGTGATGAAAAAAATATTTTTGGTTCTTTTTGCAGCTACAATCATATTATCAGGTTGCAGTAAAAAGACAAATAATCCAACCGCCCCATCAACCACAAGTACAACAAACACTACAAGTGTGGTTAATTCTAACCATCCTGTTCCCTGCTTTGCTTTGGCCCTGAACCAAACATCATACGAACTGATCAGCGGATCAGCAAATATTACGGGGATTGCAAGCTGTTCTCAGAATGCGTTTTTTTACGATTGGGATTTTGGAGACGGATCTGCTCATGAAACCACCGTGAGTATATCGCATTCATATAAAAAAGATGGAAAGTTCTGGATCAGGCTCAGGGTTTGGAACCAGGATAAAAGCTCATCAGACAGTAGTAAGATCCAAATAACTGTTGGGGAAAGATATCTGACCAAAATAACCATTAATTCAATAGCCCCTCTAGATCCTACAGGGGTTAGCTGGGATCACAGCTCTACAGCAGGCAATATAGGTGGTGTTAATGATACTATTGGACCCGACCTTTTTGTAATACTGGGATCCGACACTGCTAATTTATTAAGCACTGATACCATGGATGTTGCCCAGGTATATAATAATGTAGTGACTAACTCGCAGGGTCTTATTACCAGTACACCTGTTATTTGGGACTTTTCAAAAAGCATCCTTCCAACCTTCAAAAATGTAAAACTTACCAATTACAGTAACTGGATCATTCAGGTAATGGACAAACAATATACATCCGGTGGCGGTGGTGGATCCCGACACATGGTATCCAAATCATTTAACCCTGTTGTATCTTTGGGTAGCAACTCCCCTGCAGCTATTACATTTGGATTATATAAGATCACATTTGAATGGGTGATCCGTTAAAAGCCCACACTAAAATTTAATAAAAGAGGCTGCACTAAACCCGCAGCCTTTTTTAATGCAGCAATTTTGAAACCTTGCACACTCTTTGTACGTAATTACGAAATACGTATCTTCGTCATAGATAAAAAATGAAAACTGCCCTCCGTTATAGTTTTTGCCTGTTCCTGATAGTACTTCTATCGTGGAATACGGCTTATGCTACTCATAACAGGGCAGGTGAGATAACATACAGGCAGCTTTCCAAATTTACCTATGAAATAACACTCATTACCTATACTGATTCACGCAGCACCAGTGCTGACCGCCCTACAATAACACTTACATGGGGTGATAATACCAGTGATGATGTGCAGAGGGATACCCAGACACAAATAGGCAATTTCACTTTCAGGAACGTATATATTCAAAACCATACCTATTCAGGACCCGGAACCTATATTATCCAGTTTGAAGATCCTAACAGGATTCAGAATATCATCAATATGGCCAATTCCGTGGATGTGCCTTTTTACGTTGAATCAGAACTACAGATAAATCCTACCGTCGGATCGGATCATTCACCAAAATTGCTTCGCCCACCATTGGATTTCGCCCAGGTAGGTGAAATTTTTACACACAATCCGAATGCGTATGATGCGGACGGGGACAGCTTGAATTTTAGCCTTATTCCACCTAAACAAGCATCCGGTAAGGATGTTCCCGGATATGTTGTTCCAAAGTCTTCTCACTCGTTTACGCTGGATCCGCACTCAGGACAACTGGTCTGGGATGCGCCTGAACTTACAGGCATTTATAACATAGCAATTCTTATTGAAGAATACCGCCGCGGGATAAAAATAGGTTACATCGTCAGGGATATGCAGATCATTGTCAGCGCAGGGCATAATCATCCTCCAAAAATTGATTCTGTGCTGGATACCTGCGTAGTTGCCGGGGCGGGAGCATTCCTTCACATTCCGGTTACTGCAACAGATATTGATAAGGGACAGAATATAACTCTTTCCGCTACGGGAGGTCCTTTTTTGCAGAGCATCAAGCCCGCCACATTCCAAACGATGACAGGAAGCAGCCCCGTAAGTTCTTTTTTAGACTGGCAGATAGATTGCTCGCATGTTCGTAAACAACCCTACCAGGTCGTTTTCCGGGCAGTGGATGATGATCCAACAGTACCGCTAGCCGATATAAAATTCATGAACATAAAGGTGATTGGCCCGGCACCAAAAGATTTAAAAGCAACAGTACTGGGGAGTGCAATTACCCTTACATGGCAGCCTCCGGATAGCTGTAACGTAAGAGGATATTTTGTTTACCGAAGGGCTGATTCTGCCGGTTGGCAACATTCTTATTGCGAAACAGGAGTTCCTTCTTCACTGGGCTTCCGTCTGGTAGATACAATTCTTAACAATACCACTCTTAACTGGATAGATTCCAATGGTACGGATGGCCTTGCACCCGGAGTGAATTACTGTTACCTGATAACAGCTATATACCTGAATGGCGGGCAATTTGATTTTACAGAAGGCTATGCCTCCAACCAGGTATGTGCGCGGCTCAATAAAGATGTTCCGGTAATCACCAATGTAAGTGTAACGAATACGAGTGATTTCGTCGGCAGTATTCGAATAGCATGGTCTAAGCCTTCAAGGCTCGATACTTTAAAACAACCGGGACCTTATCGCTATAATATCAGCCGCATGGATCTTAATGGGAAATACGTCACCGCAGGTAATATCAACAGTAATTATTTCGGTACTCTTGTGGATACAATGTTTGAGGATACGCCTTTAGATACGAGGACAACCCAATATACTTACAAGATAAATTTCCAGAATACAATCAATGGGGAATTGCGCAATGAAGGAAAAACGGTTAGTGCAAGTTCAATTTTCCTTAACATCAGGCGTGGCGATCACCGGCTGTTTTTAACCTGGAATGTGCAGAAGCCGTGGACCAACAATTATTATGTCATTTACAGGAGAACCGATACTTCGAAGTCTTGGGATTCTCTCAATATTTCCACACAATTACTCTATACCGATTCAAATTTGCAATTGGGACGAACGTATTGTTATAAAATAAAATCGGTGGGCACGTATGGCTCCCCGGGATTTGTCAATCCAATTATTAATTTCTCGGAATATGACTGTTCCGCTCCAAAGGATACCGTACCGCCATGCGCCGTTGCTGATAGCGCCGCTGCCGATTGCGATGCAAGAACTACAAGCCTTGAATGGACAGTATTGAATTTAGATTGCAATGCCGATGTTACTTCTTATAGAATTTATTTCAGCCGTTCAAGAAAGAATAATTACACGCCAATAGATTCCATATCATCATCATTTCTGCATTATAAGGATGCGAGGGAAACTTTGAGAACTTCACTGGCGGGTTGCTATTACGTAACTGCTGTTGACTCTTTTGGAAATGAAAGCCCCGCTTCCAATATTTGCTGCGTTGATAATTGCCCTATTTACAAACTTCCCAATGTGTTCACCCCTAATGGTGACGGAAAAAACGATACTTATGGCCCGCTGGGGGATTATCGCTTCGTTGACAGTGTGGATATGCGCATATTCGACAGATGGGGAATGGAAGTCTTTAAAACCACTGACCCCGCAATAAAATGGGATGGCAGGGATATGAAAACAGGAAATCCACTTGCTGCAGGAACCTATTTCTTTATTTGCATTGTAAAGGAATATTATCTGGACGGTGTTAAAAAAACGCCGCCCATCAATGGTACGATTACGCTTATCAGGTAAAAATTGTTATTTAATTTCCCAATATTAAACCGGGCATTTCAAGCGTTTAAATATTAGATAAATACTAAAAGCCGTTATTACTGTCATATTCCTTAATTTTGCCGCAAAATGAAGAGGTTCTTTTTCATAATCAGCGGGATAATTTTATTTTTCTCCTCACAGGCGCAGGTAAAAAAATACGATATTTTTCACCCCTCCCCATGGGTGGATTCTGTTATGGCTACCATGACACCCGAGGAAAAGATCGGGCAGTTATTCATGGTTGCCGCCTTTACTACCGCGGATAAAAATAATATCAATAAACAACTCATTCCACTGATTCAGCAATATCATATTGGCGGACTGATCTTTTTTAAGGGCGGTCCCGGAAGAGAAGTTATCGCCACAAACCTGTTGCAGGAAAAATCAAAGATCCCTCTCTTGGTAGGCATTGACGGGGAGTGGGGATTATCCATGAGGCTGGATAGCACTCAAAACTATGGATACCAGATGACACTTGCTGCCAGTAACGATGATTCCCTCGTATATAAGCTTGGGCATGAACTTGCACTGGAATGTAAACGCATTGGCATACACATAAATTTCGCGCCGGTTATAGATATAAATAATAACCCCATGAATCCGGTTATTCACTTGAGGTCCTTCGGTGAAAACAAGGAAATGGTCAGCCGGAAAGGACTGATGTATATGCGCGGATTGCAGGATGAACACGTTCTTGCGGTAGCAAAGCACTTCCCCGGGCATGGAAACGTAGATGTGGATTCACATCTGGACCTGCCAATTCTCAACCAGAGCAAGGTGGAAATAGATTCATTGGAATTATACCCCTTCAGGAGATTATTCAAGGAAGGCGTTGGTGGAGTAATGACAGCCCATCTGAATGTTCCCGCTTATGATTCTACAAAACATATCGGGGCATCCCTCTCTCCTATTATTTCCACGGGTTTATTGCGCTGGACAATGAATTTTAAAGGGATTGCATTTTCAGATGCACTCAACATGGGAGGCGTAAGCAAATATTACAGTCCCGGAGAATTGGAAATGAAAGCTTTGCTTGCCGGAAATGATGTGCTTCTTTATTCTGAAAATATTCCAAAGGCAATTGCATACATTAAAAACAAACTGGATAGTGGCTGCATAGATCAGGATTTCATTGACAGGAAAGTACGCAGGATATTGATGGTAAAAAAATGGGTAGGACTGGATAATTGTTCCTACTCCGCAACCGATAATGTTTTCCCCGATCTTAATTCTGCCGCAGCAAAAATGCTGAAGAAAAAAATCACTGAATCTTCCGTTACCCTTATAAAAAATAAAAACGGACTTATCCCATTGCGTGACCTTAATAAATACAGGATTGCCACTGTTGCGTTCGGCACACGCGAACAAACCCCTTTCCAGGACATGGTGAGGATGTATTCTAATTCAGATGTATTTGCGGTAAGCATGTACGCCCACGATTCCGTATATATGAAACTAAGGGATACACTACGCTCCTATGATATTGTAATTTTCAGCTTGCATTACCTGAGCAATAAAGCCACTGCCAATTACGGTATGACCGAAAAGACCGGTAATTTCATCAATGCATTCAAGAAAGAAAAAACCTGCATACTGGTAAGCTTTGGCAGCCCGTATGTATTATCAAGGTTTCCGGATGTAGATAATATTATCTGCGCCTATCAGGATGAGGTCGGATTCCAGTATGCTGCTGCCGAAGCATTATTCGGAGGCATACAGATGAAAGGGAAATTGCCGGTAACCAGTTCGGCGGAATATCCGATTGGTACAGGCATTACTTCAGCTCCTGCCATTCGTGCCAAATTTACAGAGCCGGAGGCCGCAGGAATCAACTCGGAAGAACTGCAAAAAATTGACACTTTGGTACAATACGCCATGAGACAGGGAGCGATGCCCGGCTGTCAGGTGCTTGTAGAGCGTGATAACAAAGTGGTTTATTATAAATCATTCGGGTACCATGATTACGATAAAAAAAGGATCGTCCAGAATGATGACCTTTACGATCTTGCCTCCATCACAAAAGTCGCAGCGACTACCCTAGTGGCAATGAAGCTTTATGAATCAGGGCAATTAAAAATGAACGAAACCCTTGGCAGGTATTTGCCGGAACTTGCAAAAACAAATAAAGGGAATCTCAGGATCGATGAAATAATGACTCACCAGGCGGGACTTAAAGAGTATTTTGTATTCTATAAGAAAACAATTCACGGCGGAAAGCTTGACACGAACCTGTATTGCAACGAGGCTAATAATACCTTTAACATCAAGGTGGCGGAGAATCTTTATTTACACAGGGGCTATAAGGATACCATTTACAAGATAATGGACACATCTTCCCTGCGGGACAGGGGCAAATTCCATTACAGTGACCTCGGATTTATTTACATGCAAAGGATCATTGAGCGCATCACAGGTAAAGGCCTCGATATACTCGCGGACAGCTTGTTTTATAAACCGCTTGGCCTATCAACCATGACTTACAGGCCCAGGGAAAAAGATAATATACGCAGGATAGTGCCGACAGAAATTGATACCGAATTCAGGCACCAGCTGGTAACCGGCGATGTACATGACCCTTCCGCGGCTATGCTTGGGGGAGTATCAGGAAACGCCGGACTTTTTTCCGATGCCAATGACATCGCAGTAATTATGCAGATGTTATTGAATGAAGGCGTTTATGGCGGCAAACGTTATTTCATGCCGTCCACAGTTCAATATTTTACAACGACTACTCTGGAAGGAAATCGCAGGGCTCTTGGATGGGATAAACCTGATTTCAAGATATTGAATGGCCCCACTTCCAATATGGTTTCACCTCTTACCTTCGGGCATACAGGATTCACAGGAACCTGTGTCTGGTCGGACCCAAAATATAAACTTACCTACGTTTTCCTATCTAACAGGGTGAACCCAACTGCAAACAATCACAGGCTGGTGGAAATGAATATCCGAACAAAAATCCAGGATATTATCTATCAATCCTTGAAAAATCATTAATTTGCTGCTCTTAGGTGCAGTTTTTGCATAAAAGAACATTTTTAAAAGAAGCCGTTTAATTATTAGCATTGGGAAATCTGCTCAATAAGCGTTCAATCTTACTTTTTGCGGGCCTTGCCCTCATCGCCCTTGCTTTGCTTTGTGAGAGCCTATTCGCTCCTTTGGTAAATACAATTTACCAAAAGGCAAAAGTGCAAAGTGCCCTGACAACCCTGCATCAAAAGGAAGGTATCGCAGAGGAAATGCTTGAAAAGGCAAAAAAGGAAAATCCTTACGATCACGAGGATTGGTATATGGAAAAATCGAAAAAGGAAGGCATTTACTTTTTCATTTATTCGGCGAATAATCTGCGTGTTTCCTTCTGGACCACCAATTCAATTCTTCCCAAGGTAGTTCCTTTCCAGGATACCACCATTATGCAAAACCTTGCCAACGGCTATTACCTTGAAAAAAATACATACTACAAGGATCTTATATTTGTTACCCTTGTCCCAATTGAATACAATTATTCACTGCATAATAATTACCTTCAAAATAATTTCGCATTACTAAGCAGTGGCAGTGAAAATTTTCATATTTCACTGAAAAAATCAAATGAAGGAGTTCCTTTTTACAGTGAAAAAGGCCTTTATCTTTTCAATATGCATACGATTAAAAACCCTGCCGATTATTACTGGATCGGATGGTGTTTTCTTATAGGGCTCGCCTTTTATTGCATGTTCATAAACGGTTGGCTGGTACAATTGCTATCAGGAAAAAATATTCTTGGCGGCATCGCCCTTTATTTTATTTCAATAATAACTCCACTGGTGCTGTGGCATTTTTTCCACTATCCAAGATCCCTATTTGAATGGCAACTATTCAGTCCTGAACTTTATGCAAGTTCTAATATTCTTTCCTCGCTGGGAAGCTTATTATTCCTGAGTGCTTTTTTTTGCTGGACGTTCAGGATATTCAGTCATGTCCGCCTTGCATCCATACCCAGAAGCACACGACAGATATTTATTGCGCTGCAAATTTTATTTGTGTTTCTATTGGCGCATATCATTAATGCTGTTGTGCGCAGCCTGGTTTCAGACTCAAAAATATCCTTCGACCTTGGCAATATTTCAGAAATATCCATTTATACACTTTTCGCATTTGCTGCCATTACAGGATTTATCCTTGCGTTTTTCATTCTTCTTCACGCAGCAATAAACAATGCCTTCAGGATATTCCATTCAAGAAGGAAAATATATTTAATCATTGGCGCCATTGCCATTGCAATGATATTAATTTCATTACTTAAAATATATCACTTCTCTTCCGCGGCCTTATTTTTTTCACTGGCTTCACTGCTTTTCTATACGTTCCGGTATTACAGGACAGGCAACGACCGCCTCATAGGATTTGCAATCATTTTATCTACCCTGTTCATTACAGTGGTACTTACTTTCAATGACCGCGCCAAGGAGAAAGAAATACAAAAAGTACTCGCCTCTCGTCTATTTTCCGAGCGTGATGCCATTGGGGAATTTATGTATGGAGATGTATTCGACCAGATCAAAGATGATAATTATCTGACAGATTATTTCTTATTCAGAAACCCTCTCCTGTCGCAAAATATTCTCAAACAGCGCATCATGCAGTTATACCTTTCAGGCTATTTCAGCAAGTACGATGTGGAATTATTAAGCTTTAATCCCGCAGGTATTCCTTACAAGGGAAATTATGATAACCAACTGGAATTTTACACCGGACTTGTCAATACAAACAAGGCAGTTCCCGCTCGAGATGACAGTTCACTATATTTTTTAAATTCCTACAACGGTTTACCAGCTTATCTTTCTTTTGTTCCGGTGGAAAGGGATGGGAATTTCCTGGGGACACTTGTCCTTGTTTTCACACAAAAGGCTTTTTATGAGGAAAGCGTTTATCCTGAATTGTTGCTTTCAGAAAACCTGAAACCACTAAAAAGATTACAGGAATATTCCTATGCTATTTACGTAAATAATCACCTGATCACCCAGAAAGGTGAGTACAGTTATAATGAGGCCTTGAAAGGAAACTTTCAGACAAAATCCATGTATTCCTTCATGAGGGCTGACGGCTTTACACATTTCATTTATCGCTTGTCGGCGGAACAAACGATTGTGGTCAGTGATAAGGAAGAAGGGTTTTTATATTATTCGGCAACTTTCTCCATTATATTATTTTTCTTTATTGCAGCACTGGTGTTCGTTGTTATTTTCCGTCTTTTATTCATAGGGATATTTGCAAAAAACTCAAAAGGGATCAATTCCATTTTTGAAAGGGCAAGAACCGCATGGAGGAATTTATCATTCCGTGCCAAGGTTTTACTTTCCATTATTTCCAGCGTTACGCTGGCCTTGTTTCTAATCGGTTTCACCACCATCAAGTATATCTCTTACCATTATAACCAGGAGGAATTACAAAAGATGGTTACGAAAACACGTTCCATAAAGGAACGCCTGGAAACCCAGTTAAAAAACGATGTTCAACAAACTCCAGTCCCAGGTGAAGAGCTGACCAGCTTTATTAAAAGCCTTTCAAAATTGTACCAGACAGATATTAATGTCTACGACATAGACGGGAAATTACTGGGATATTCACAACCTGCCATCTATGATAAAAAACTCATTCAGCAACGGATGGAACCCAATGCTTACTTCAACTTTATTTCACTCAATCATTCCCAGTTATTATCGGAAGAGAATATTGGCAAACTGAATTATATAGCGGCGTATATGCCCTTGCAAAATGGCAATAACCTGGTTGGTTTTGTAGGCTTGCCTTATTTTGCAAAGGAACGCGAACTGGATGATGCCATATCCTCTTTTCTGGAAGCACTGATAAATCTTTACCTCTTATTATTTTTAGGACTGCTTCTGATAAGCCTGGTAATTTCAAATGCATTGACGGCACCACTGAACATTATAAGAAATCATTTACGCTCAACAAGCCTCACCACCAAAAATGAACAGATACATTGGGAAAATAATGATGAGATCGGCAAACTCGTCAAGGAATACAACAGCATGGTACTGGAACTTTCCGAGAGCTATCACAGGCTTGCGCAGAGTGAACGCGAAGGCGCATGGCGTGAAATGGCTAAACAAGTGGCGCATGAAATAAAAAATCCGCTTACGCCGATGAAACTCAATATCCAGCAACTTCAAAGGGCATGGAAAGAGGATCCGCAACGATTGAAGGAAATGTTTGACAAGGTGACTACCCTTCTCATAACGCAAATTGACCGCCTTTCTCAAATTGCCACCGAGTTCAGTTCATTTGCACAAATGCCCAATGAGCAACCTGTAAAGCTGGATGTGAATGAAGCCCTCCGTGAAGCGGTGGACCTATTTCATAACACCAACGAGGTTTCCATTTCACTTTTTACCCCGCATGAACCCTTGTACACATGGATGGATGCAGGACATTTTGCACGTGTTTTAAATAATCTGGTTAAGAATGCCATCCAGGCAATGATCCCGGGAAGGCTTGGCATGATCGTGCTGTCTTGTAAAAAAGATGGTGCTAAAATAATCATTGAGGTAAGGGATAACGGAACAGGCATTCCTGAAAACCTACGCGACAAAATATTTACTCCAAATTTCAGCACCAAGAGCTCGGGCATGGGTCTTGGACTTGCCATTATTAAAAATATTATAGAACGTGCCGGAGGAACCATACGCTTTGAGACCAAATTGGGAGAAGGCACGAGCTTTTTCATTGAGATACCTGAATACAAAGAGGTGAATAAATAAGTTCTGCTTCATTTATACAAGAATCCCGTATTTTTTACGTTCATAGCATTTATCTTTGCTAAGTAAACAGCAATAGAGAGGCTTATCTGTACAAGGCATTTAAAATCCGGTTTGTCCGATATTCTGCATTTTAGAATGCGGAAATTTCCCCTTTATTATTTTATCATACCTGTTTTTTTTATTTTAAATTGTGTTGCTCTCCACTCCCAGACCATCCAACCTGAGCGAAGCAAAACAATAAGTTTTACATCAGATACCATTACCGTTGATTCCCTGAGCCTGCAGGGCGGTAGTATAAAATTTATCACTCAGGATTCTCAATCCATTGATGTAAATAAATTTTATATTGACTATGTAAATGCACGGATCCTGCTCCTGGATCAAACCTATCGGTTCAAACCAGTCAAAATACAATACATGGTTTTTCCTTTCAATCTTTCAAAAACATATTCACACAAGGAAAGAAAGGAAAACGGATTTGTATTATCCAACCAGGCACCTTATGTATATAAACCCCTGCCTGAACAAAATGATGTTTTCGGATACAACACCCTGAATAGAAGCGGGACATTTACAAGGGGAATATCCTTTGGGAACAGCCAGGATCTTGTAGTAAATTCATTTGTAGATATTCAACTCAGTGGCAAAATTGCTCCGGATATTGAAGTGCTCGCTTCACTGAATGACCGGAATATTCCTGTACAACCGGAAGGAACTACTGCAACCTTGCAGACATTTGACCAGAAATTTATTTCAGTTACCCTGCCCCATCAAAAAGTAATGCTTGGTGATCTTTCACTCATCAGCAGGCCCGAAAGTTATTTCCTCAAGTACAATAAAAAAGTGCAGGGTATTACTGCGCAAAGTTCATGGAACGCTACGGCAGGTGATTCAGGTTTTACGTCAGTAACAGCAAGCATTACCAAGGGAAAATACCAACGGCAGGTCTTTAATGGCACGGAAGGGAACCAGGGGCCTTACAGGCTACAGGGCACTGATGGGGAATTGTATGTAATAGTTGTAGCCGGTACCGAGAAGGTTTACATTGATGGTGGCGAACAGTTGAAACGCGGTGAACAGAACGATTATAAAATTGATTACAACACAGGTGAACTGACCTTTACTCCGAATCATCTAATTACGCAATACACGCGCATAACCGTGGAATTTCAATATGCGGATAGAAATTACCAGCGGTATTTATTACACGCATTCACAGAATATAAAATTGACAAATGGGATTTTTACCTGAATGCATACCACGAGCAGGATAATGCACAGCAGCCTATACTTGCCACATTGACTCCGGATGATAAACAACTACTTTCCAAGGTAGGCGATAGTGTCCAGCGTGCAGTTACCAAAAGCGGGGATAGTGTAGCCTTTAACGCAGACATGATCCTGTACAAGAAAAAAGACACCTCCGGATACAAGGGTATTTATTTTTTCTCAACAAATAGTGATAGTGCGCACTGGCAGGTTTCATTCAGTTATGTGGGTTCAGGGCATGGAAACTACAAGGAAATAAAAGCACTTGCCAATGGCAAGGTGTACGGCTGGTTCCCGCCAAAGAATGGAGCACTGCAGGGAGATTATGAACCAGTGACGAAAATAGTGGCACCTCAAAAACAACAAATGGTTACTTTCGGGGCAATACATAAGTTTGGTACCAAAGGAAAATTTGGAATGGAGGCAGCAGTCAGTTCCCACGATGCAAACACGCTTTCCAGTATTGATGACGGAGATAATGTAGGAGCTGCGGCAAGAATTTATGCAGACAATGAATTTTCAGTAAACAAGGATGGCCCTTTAAAGATCCAGTACCATGCGGAGTTTGAACACAGGGACAAGGATTATACA
>CAILMK010000689.1 GCA_903835275.1 uncultured bacterium
AGTAGTTTGTATTACAAGCTCTTTGTTCAAACAGCTTATTTTAAAAGGTAAAAGCGGGAAGCCAAGTGCTAAAAATATCTTTGCACCAAATGCACACTTCCTCCCGGTCAGGAGGAATGACTTCTATTGAAGAAAGCTAAAATAGCCTACTCGATCTTCCACAAAAGGAATCCATTTACAGGAATCACTTTACTTAAAATGTTCACAGCTTCAAATAAATCCGGGAATATATCCCGTCATGTAGCATAATGCAAACCTGCATCAAGTGTATGAGTGCTGCCGGTACCTCTATTTATGAAGCACCGGCATTACGGCGTTAGCCGCTACACGATACTATTTCTTCTTTTTGTGCCTGTTCTTCCTAAGCCTCTTCTTCCTCTTATGGGTTGCTATTTTATGTCTCTTTCTCTTTTTACCACACGGCATATCTTTGAGTTATTTAAATTGTTAACATTAATTATTTCGACACCGGAGTGCCATTTTTGAGGTCTTTTATCATTTTATCCACTTCCGCTTTCGCGTTAGGATCCTTAATAAGGTCCCTGTATTTTTCAAGCTCTTTTATTCCAAGTTCATTGTTACCACCCTTTATGTAGGTATCACCAAGGTAACGGTGATATTCTGCATCTAAAGGATCCAGTTCCGTAAGGCGCTGGAACCTTTTAATGGCTTTATCAAACTGACCGGAACGAACAGAAAATATACCCAGATACAAAAGGGCTTTCCTGTTGTTGGAATCAGTCTGCAATATATCCCTGAGCATACCGACTGCTTTCATCGGTGGACCTTGCCCGAGATCCATAATATTCGCTGCCTGGTCCGCTTTCGCATCCAGGTCCTGCGGATTCAACTCGATCGCTTTATCATACGCACCCATTGATTCCGTTATCAGGGAATAAAAGGAAGCGGTTCCGGCAAACATACCTTCTGCTTCATAAAATTTCCTGCCGGCAAGTGCCCATGCTTTGGCATCATCCTTTTTAGATTGCGCCAGCTGAAGGTAATAAAACCCTGCCATGGCCGGATAACCTATTTTATCATAGGCATCTGCCAAATGCTGCATCGCCTCGCGGGATGGTTGCGTTTTATAATTCTGTTCCAGTATGTTAATGGTCTCAAGGTCTTTCTTTGGGACCTCGTTTTTCACAATCTTAGCATATTGGTCAAAGTCAAAAGGCTGGTCTGTTCTTTGCGCAGAAGCCTCTTCGGAGTTTTTATGCCCCGATTCCTTTTTATCCAACGCTGTGGAAGTGTTCCTTGCGGAAAAGTAAATGAAGGCAATCAACCCGCTTATTAGCAGTACAATAACTACTTGAACAGTACGGGTTGATCGCATTCCTTTACTTCGTGTGGTGAAAAAAATTATTTCTTCACTTTTTTCTTAACATCCTCAACGAATGTTTTGGCGGGTTTGAAAGCCGGAATATAATGCGGCTCGATAATAAGAGAAGTGTTTTTAGCGATGTTACGCGCCACTTTACGAGCTCTTTTCTTAACGATAAAGCTCCCAAAGCCACGGAAATATACATTGCTTCCTTTTCCCATGTTGTTTTTTAAAACATCAAAGAAAGTTTCAACTACTTCTTGTACAGCTACTTTTTCCACTCCGGTTTTCGCTGCAATCTCGGAAACTACGTCTGCTTTAGTCACGTTTTTAAATTTTAGTGGTTGAAAAAAAATTTTATCCTGCAAAGATAGACCAAAATCCCTTGAATATTAACAAACAGGACATTAATTCTTTTTAAGCTATATATTAAGGAGTTGCGTAAGCCCCGAAAAGGGCTGCGCAAATATTGAATAATGTCCGCCGCGGCGGATCGAATATTAAATATCGAAGTTTAAAACTCAAAATAGCCTTTTGCCTAACAGTCGTTAGGCAAAAGGCTATGACTTGGGTATTCTATATTGAATCCGCCGCCGCGGACGTTATTGGATATTCTATTGATGCATTTTGTCCTGAAAACCAATGCTTAGCATAATGCTTATGGCTGCAATACCAATAAAGAAAATGATCATTCCAACCATATTTTGTCTGTTTATCTTGCCAGCCCTGTATAGCAAAACGCCGATAACCAGGTTGGTCAGCGCCCATACTATATTAACAGTTGGAGAAGACAAACCCTTTCCCGGAGGATCGGCAAATGGAGTCGGAAAAGGATCTCCGGAGATTCCGTGGATATAATGAGGAACTACATTTGCGAGGAACATACCTGCAAAAAAGCAGGCTACATAATTATACCATTTCATATAAATTGTGTTTTAGGTTGAATCAAAGATAGGGAAAAAGGGGATTGATGCTATCATGGAGTTTTGTTCCACTAACGAGTCTGAAGACTCGCTTCCATCCTTTCCGCGCGAGTCACCGCTTCGCTAAAGACTCGCGCGAGCTAATAGGATTCACTTCGATCCGCCGCGGCGGACATTATTCCTCTTCCACTTGTTTTGCTATTCTTTCAAGATGTTCAATAACGCTATTTAGCTTTTTGCTTTCCCTGCGGATGGTACGGGGACGAAGATAAAACCATGCAAATGCAATCCAACTAAGGGTAAGTCCATAATCAAGTAGAATATAAAACAGCTTGCCATGAGTAAATTCATACATATATAAGATCATGCCTGTTGTCAGAACGATAAAATAGATCAGTGATCCTCTTGTATGCATAAACTGTTGTGTTTTTTGATACGCTTTCATCTTTGCAAGGTATGCTTTGGTATCTGTATCCGGATCAAGCGGCTTCCGCAGATAATTTAATAGTTGCGAATTAAGAATTATTCCGCCAAGGGTAGCAATGATCACTATTATGGTCCCAATGCGGGTGGTGATGATCTTTGCATCGTATCCAAACAATACCCACACTATCATTGCAAGCGCACCCGTTAAGCTTACAATTCCGAATAAAAGCTTGCGGAGCATCTGCCTCCTTTTCTTTTTTATATCGGCAATAATTACAGAAATATCCTCCGGTTCGGGAGTCGCTGCATTCTGCCATATATCCTGAATTAAATTAAAATCACTCATGCAGTTTAAATTTTAGTGTGAGCTTTTCCTTGATACGATGTATCCTTACCCTGGTATTGCCATCGGATATTCCGATAACAGATGCTATTTCCGCTTGTGGCAAACCTTCCAGCATCAGTGAACAAATGATCCTGTCAGCTTCCTCCATTTCGGAAATAAAGCGATAAAGAAGCTGCAATTTTTCTTCATTATTGGTTTCGTTTATTTCCTGCATTTGTACAGGCATTTCCGCTCTGGGAAACCTGTTTATCTTTTCAATAGTGCGTAAACAATTATTAGAGGCAATCCTGAAGATCCAGGTCCCGATTCCTGATTCATTCCGGAATGAAGAATGTTTTTCCCATACAGTAATAAAGGTTTCCTGTACAAGATCCTTTGCCTGTGCTTCGTCATTTACATAACCCATGCACAA
>CAILMK010000690.1 GCA_903835275.1 uncultured bacterium
CTGCCAACCCTTCCCCGTAACTGGTGCAATTGAGAAAGCCCGAAACGCTCCGCACTTTCAATAAGCATGATGGAGGCATTGGGTACATCCACTCCAACCTCAATAACGGTAGTACTTACAAGGATATTGGTCTCTCCTTTTTTGAAACGTTGCATTTCAAATTCCTTGGTAGCGGCCGGCATTCTTCCATGCACTATTCCGACATGATACTTTGGCCTCGGAAAATCCCTTTCTATGCCTTCAAATCCTGCCATGAGGTTATTGTAATCCAGGGTTTCGGATTCTTCTATGAGCGGATAAACAATATAGACCTGCCTTCCTGTGGAAATTTCTTTCCGGATGAATTCAAAAACTTTCAGGCGCTGACTTTCGTATGCATGACTCGTGGAAATTTCCTTTCTTCCCGGCGGTAACTGGTCGATCACTGATATATCCAGATCACCATATAATGTCATTGCAAGGGTTCGTGGAATAGGAGTGGCAGTCATTACCAGTATATGCGGTGGAATGCGCCCCTTGCCCCATAAACGGGCACGCTGTTGTACACCGAAGCGGTGCTGCTCATCAATAACGACAATACCAAGGCTGGGGAATTTTACCCAGTCTTCCAGCAGCGCGTGTGTACCGATGAGGATATGCAATTCTCCTTTTTCCAGTTCCTCGCCAATGATCCTTCGTGCTTTTGTTTTGGTACTGCCGGTTAGTAAGCGTACACCGATTCCCAAACCCGATACCATCTTAGAAATATTCTGAAAATGTTGCGTAGCCAGGATTTCTGTCGGCGCCATGATGCATGCCTGCATGTTATTATCCAGGGCAAGTAACATTGCCATTAGCGCCACTACTGTTTTTCCACTGCCTACGTCCCCCTGAAGCAGACGGTTCATTTGCTTGCCGGTTTTCATGTCGAGGCGTATTTCACGGAGTACACGCTTTTGTGCATCGGTCAATTCAAAGGCAAGATGCTTGTTGTAAAAATCATTGAAATGATCGCCTACCTTGTCAAATACATATCCTTTAATATCCTTATCGCGGTTCTTTCTTATTTGCAACATCCGCATCTGTATGAAAAATAATTCTTCAAACTTCAGGCGGAAATTAGCCTGTTTTTGTTTTTCAAAATCAACCGGGAAATGAATATAATAAAATGCATCCTTTCGGGAAATAAACTGGTTCTTGCGTACAATTTCAGAAGGAAAAAACTCATTCAGTTCGGGACTTAATTTTTCGAAAAGCACCACGATCATTTTATGAATGGCAGAGCTATCCAGCCCTTTTCGTTTCATCTTTTCAGTTACGGTATAGATGGGCATTACCTTTACCAGATGAGAAAGATCCTTGTTCTCTTCCAGCTTTTCAAGCTCCGGATGTATGATGCTGAATTTGTTTTGGTATAATTGGGGCTTGCCGAAGGCAAGGAATTCCATGCCCGGCTTTATGAATTGCTTTATCCACGATGCTTTTTGAAACCAGACCAGTTCCATTACTCCGGTTCCATCCGAAAAGGTAGCAACCAGCCTTTTTGCTTTTAATTGACCGATCTCCTGTACTTTTTCAATTTTACCCGCTATCTGTATATAGGGAAGATCAACATTGAGGCTTTCAATTTTATGAATGCTGCTCCTGTCAATATATTTATAAGGGAAATGATAAAGAAGGTCTTCAAAAGTAACCAGCCCCAGTTCTTTTTTGAGCAATTCCGCCTTGTCAGGGCCTATGCCTTTTAAAAATGTAAGTTGTGTATTTAGAAGC
Organism: uncultured bacterium; assembly: GCA_903835275.1. Classification (GTDB taxonomy): domain Bacteria; phylum Bacteroidota; class Bacteroidia; order CAILMK01; family CAILMK01; genus CAILMK01. The sequence continues at coordinate 1,753 of CAILMK010000690.1, forward strand.
TCAAAAAGCAAAATGCCTGTCAATAATTGAAAATTAAAGCAAGATGTTTATTTCCACCTGAGGGTTTTAAGCATAGTATCAATATCCTTCCTGATAAAATGCACCATGGGGTCTATGGAATCCCTGTTAGGATGGGTATTAAAATATAATGCACCCCTCAGGTAGTGGGAAGTGCTGTCTGTCGCGTAAAACTGAATGGTGGAGGCTGTATTGCCGCCAAGCTCATAGAATATCCCTCCTACATGATGCCCATAACTAAAGATACTTTCATTAATGTCTTCCGCACGGCTGGAATGCTTGTAAGCAAAATCATGCGCTTCCTCCACCATTTTGGAAAATTGTTTTTTATCATTGAAATCAAAATAGCTCAGGTGCAATGTTGCATTAAAAGGTTTGTATTCTACATTTATCCAACAAGGATTTGCTCCGCGTTCCGCGCTTTTTTCAACAGTGGCATAATCAGGATATGTAAATGCAAAAGGGCAATCCTGACTATACTCCACATAGTTTCTTTTTGGATAATTCACGCGTGGATAGGAGGAAGGCTTCGCGGAATAATCCTCGTTGCATGATGAAAAACAAAATATAAATATCAAAAGAAATCCCGTGGAAAACAATGCCTTCATTAATTGAATGGATTTGATATTTTTTTTAATGTGCCTTGTCATGTTTTTAAAAATGTACATAAGGCAAAATAATGTATCTGGTTACATAAACGCTACCAACGATAATAAGTAAGGCTCCGCCGAATCTATTTACGTAAAATAACACCTTATCAGTAATAATTGTCCTTAGTTTATTGGCATAATATGATTTCAACAGATCAGTTCCGAATACCGTAGCCATGCAGCCGAAAAAGAAAGCAAAGAGTCGCTGCGTTTCACCTTCATAGGCTACCTGTATAGTGGATACAACTCCCAGCCAATAAATGAAACCGGATGGACTGATTGCATTTACAAGAAAGCCTTTAATGAACACTTTGTAATGGGTGGTTTTTTCGGGAATAACATTTACATCATGAATGTGGTAATCCTTGAAAATCATTATAAATCCGTAACCCAGTAAAAAAAGTCCGCCAATGATAGGAAGGATAAGTTTTAAGTTGATATGTGGTCCGAATGCAGATACCCCGAAAAATGCCATGATGAAATATGTCATGTCACTCAGGATAATGCCACCTGAAAATAATACGCCGTCACGAAAACCTTTCCTGATGGATGTCTGCAACAGAACAAAAAATACGGGGCCTACAAATATGGCAAGCAAGAGCCCTGCACCAATACCGTGTAAAATAGCTAATAGAATTCCAGTCATTTACAGCAAAGGTACATATCCGGCACTTATGCGCCAATAGTATTCTTGGAAATGAACTGAAGCCAGCTATCCAGCTGTTGTTTTTTCAAAACCTTGGGAAATTTGATCTGAGCCCCTTCAAGCCCCTGCTCTTTCAGCCATCCAAGGAAAAGTTTATGCGGGATAATATCTACAACAATGCCTTTCAGGGCGTGGCCGCGTTCAACACGGTAATCGTCGTTCAATTCTTTCAGGTAAAAATCAAGTTTTTCCTTTAATAATTCCGCATCTACCGCATTTTCCACGGATATGTACCAATGGTGGCCATATAATCCCTCAAAAGGAACGCCGCAAACAGTAAACTCCTTTATATGAACATTCAAGGCATCAGATACCAGCTCAATTGCCTTATTCATATTTTCAACGCTAAGGTGTTCACCGCAAAGGCTGAGATAATGCTTGGTACGCCCTATGATTTTAATTTCCTTTTTATCAATATCCGTGAACCTGATGACATCCCCGATGGAATACCGCCAGGCACCCGCACAGGTACTCATTAAAAGGGCGTAATCGGTATCCGCATCCACTTGATTTATGTCCAGGCTTACGGCGTTCGGATTTATATTACCATCTTCATCAACATTCTCCGAATTAAAAGGTACGAATTCATAAAAAATCCCATTCCTGATCAGCATACGCATGCCTTCGGCTTCAGGAAAGCGTTGATAGGCAACAAATCCCTCCGAAGCAAGGTAGGTTTCCAGGTATACCAATGGCTTGCCAAGCAGCTTTTCAAAGCTCTTACGATATGGATCAAATGCGATACCCCCATGGGTAAATACAGCCAGATTGGGCCATATATCATGTATATTGTCAACCTTGTGATATTCAATGATCCGTTCCATCAGCAACTGAAACCAGGAAGGAACTCCGCAAATGGCACCAATATCCCAGTTATGAGCCTCACGAGTGATCATGTCCAGTTTATCCTGCCAGTTTCGTGTGCGGGATATTTCCCTGCCGGGTTTATAAAAAGGCTGGAACCAGAAGGGTAGCCTTCCTGTGGTAATACCGCTAAGATCACCTGCATAATGGATACCGTTAAATTCCAGGCTGGTACTACCTCCGAGCATAAGAATGCCCTTTTCGTAAAAGTTTTCAGGGAGGTCACAATTCGCAAGGGCGAATATTTGTTTTACAGATGCGCGCTGAATGGCTTTTAGCATTGCGCTCGTCACCGGAATGTATTTTGATGAACCTGTTGAAGTGCCTGAGCTGAGTGCAAAATACTGGACCTTTCCCGGCCAGCAAACATCATGCTCACCCTGCAAGGAGGTGCGCCACCATTCATTGAATATGGTTTCGTAATCGAATATAGGCACCTGCTCCTTGAATACCTTTACCCGGTCATCGTATTGCAATATTTTCTGGAAATTGTATTCTTTGCCGAAATAGGTGTGCTGTGCCTTGGTCAGCAGTTTGGTAAGAGTCCTTTTTTGAGAGGTATAAGCATCATATTTAAGAAGCGGAACTCTCCTCGTCATCCCCAATCCGAACTTTAAAACGATACCAATTGATGCCATATTCCAATAAACAATTAACGGTGATTCTGTGGCATAAAACAAACCCTTTTATGCTCTGCAAAGATACGCTTAATCATTGTTGCAGATGTTTTTAAATGGTTAAATTGCCAAAAGGCTCGCTTTTATGGATAGAATTTCATAATTTTGCAGCCCTGAATTTTATTGGTCCCGTAGTTCAACGGATAGAATAGGAGTTTCCTAAACTCTAGATACGTGTTCGATTCACGTCGGGACCACAAATAATTGAATAAAAGTAATTTATAAAGGAAACCGACATTTTCAAAATGTCGGTTTTTTTTATAAAGGACAATATTAGGACAACTATTTACTTGGAATCTCTTCTTCCGAATTCCTTCAAAGTTTCAAATTCTTCATAGGTAGAATCCGAGAAACACATAAAAAATCCACTCTTTCTGAAAACTTTTCCAAACTCAGATATATAAGTCTATGAACTGAACAAAACGGTTCAAAAAACTACATACCTATATGAAAAATGGAAAACACGTTCAAACAGATTTTATAAAGTTTATCATTGAGAAATACTCAAACATTGACTTAGAGGATGAAACCTTAAAATTAGATAATGAAAGTCAGGATGAAAAAGAAAGTAAACCGAAGAACAGTAAGTCAAAAAAGGATGAGGAGGATGTAAATGAGGAAGATGACGAAATAATCGAAAAACTTTTAACCGAGTATCAAAAAGTTAAAAAGGAATATGAAAGTTATTGAATACAGGATAAACGGAGGTGATATACTTTACGATTTTAATACTATCAGGATCATGTTGAAAACTGATAGGTCTAAACTCCAAAGAGATCTGAAAAGGGTTTCTGGTAAGGAGTATGTCAAATATAAAAACCAATATCTTTATAAGGAAGAAACTCTTTTTCTATTGATGGAAGAACAACTTTTCGAGAGGTTGGATAAAATGAAATGAACAAAGTATGGACTTTCAGAAAATTAGAAGTATAGAGGATCGAATTTCAAAGAATAGGGAAAGATTAATGAATGAAAGAGACACAAAGATGAAGGAACAATTGAGACTGAAAATTGGAATTGATGAATACAAAGTAAAATTGGAAAGATTGAAGAAATAACGGTTAATAAGTTAATGGTCATGAGATTGATTGTAGAAGAGTTTTGATGAATAAGTTTTCAATCTAAAAAAGACCCAGTTAAACTTCTGAAAAAAGGTTTCATCATTCCGGTATATATATACCTCAATTTAGATTGGGGTGTGGTTGTCCTATTATAAAAATTAGATCCCAATATGAAACAGTTTAAGACTAGAACCTATGAAATAAACCCTGATCAATTGAAGATACTAAATGATGTTAAATCATTACCTCAAAAATATCTCCACTATGTCATAGGATGGAAAACTCGGTCAAATTGACCACCGTCCACCGGACGAAACTGACCACCTGATGCCGGTCTAAATTGACCACCCCGCACCGGATCAAATTGACCACCTGCGGACGAGATTTTAGTTC
>CAILMK010000691.1 GCA_903835275.1 uncultured bacterium
CGTACTAGACAATACAATTGTAAAAGATGATACCGACTGGTCCATCATAAATGAATATAAAAAGTAGTTACCTACCCCCTAGCTTCGACAAGCTCAGCTACCGAAGATAGGTAGCTATCGTTCCCTGAGCTTGCCGAAGGGAAAATCGATGATAACAACAACTAAAAAATTAGAAATTATGTGGGAAGAAATTGATAACAAACTTTGCAAAACTTTTACCTTTAAGGATTTTTCCGAAGCCTTCGGGTGGATGAGCCGTGCAGCACTGGCTGCAGAAAAAATGGATCATCATCCTGAATGGACCAATGTATATAATACAGTAAAAGTAAAATTATATACTCACACTGCAGGTGACGTGATTACGGAAAAAGACCGTAAACTTGCAAAGATCATGGACTCCTTATAAAACAGAATGCACAAACTTACTACCCTAAAAAATAATGCCCGGCTTATTCAGACAGTGGTTCCGCACAGCCATACCATACACTGCGGAATACTGATCAATGCAGGTTCCCGCGATGAAAACAAATTGAACAACGGTATCGCCCATTTTATTGAGCATACCGTTTTCAAAGGAACTGCCAACAGAAAATCAAGTGAGATCTTATCCTTTATTGAAGATGTAGGCGGAGAATTGAACGCCTTCACCACCCGGGAAAAAACCTGTTATTACGCATCCTGCCTGAGTGAATATGCGGACAGGGCAATCGATATCATCTGTGATATTGCTTTCAATGCAAACTTTCCTGAAAAGGAAATCCAGAAGGAAAAGAAAGTGATTGTAGAAGAAATAGAAATGTATGATGATACGCCGGATGAAAGCATACATGATACTTTTTATGGGCATTTATTCGGAAAGCATCCACTTGGATTTAATATCCTCGGCACTAAAAAGACAGTCAATTCTTTTGAGAGAACTGATATAAAGGAATATCGTAAACAGCATTATTCTTCCTCCAATATTGTGCTTTCCCTGGCAGGGAATTTATCGCATTTGAAAGGTGAAAAATATGCGAAAAAATATCTTTCGCATTTGGATGAAACGGAACTTGCGGAATCATCCCGTTTTGCTCCCGGACATGTGGCTGTTTTTGATAAGAGAAAGAAAACGGATTTTACTCAGTCGCATTGCATGATGGGTGGAATTGTTTACGGCAGACATGACCACAGGAGATATGGGCTTGCCCTTATAAATAATATTCTCGGTGGCGCAGGAATGAGTTCCCGCCTGAATATGTCCGTGCGTGAAAAACACGGCCTTACCTATAGCATTAACTCCAATTATTCCACATACCTTGATACAGGAGTTTTCTCTGTGTATTTTGCGTGTGATAAAAAGAATGTGGAGCAATGCCGCGACCTGACGAATAAGGAGCTTGAAAAATTGTGCAAACAAAAATTGAAGCCTGAACAACTGGAACGCGCCAAGGTACAACTCATGGGGCAATCCGCACTGATGGAGGAAAATTATGCCGTAAGGATGCAAATGCAGGCGCGCACTTTACTCGATTTTGGGAAGTATGTTTCCTTCAAGGATTTTTTAAAGAAAGTAGAGAAAGTAAGCGCGAATGATATTCAGGATATTTGTAATGAAGTATTGAAGCCGGAACATTA
>CAILMK010000692.1 GCA_903835275.1 uncultured bacterium
ACTCTGATTTGTTATGATAGAATAGAGATTCATCCTTTTGCTCTTGGCATATTGTGCAGTGTTTTAATGTCATTTATCCTCATCGTGTCTTCTCTTCATATCCCATAGTACGTACTCTCTAAACTTCATCCTGTCCATACCGTAGTTTTTTTTCATCATCTCAGTTACATAATCATCAAAAGCTTTCCATGTAAAATCAGTTAGTGATTTGAAATGTTTATCTAGAATTTCTTCCTGTGTTTCTTGACCCATTATTGCCCCCTGGTTGAACTTTCAGCGAGTTTAGACAAAATATAATGATATCAGAAAATCCAAAATGTAGCTAGATTATTTTACTCTTATAAATAATAAACATTTATGGCATGATATATACTATAAATCTTACAACATTTTTAAAGGAAATTATATGGGTACACCAACTATATTAAAAACAAAAGATTACAGCATATTCAAATCAGTCAAATTCAACAGAGAGAAAAATAAGAGACACATAGAATCTATAAAAAAAATAATCACTAAAGAAAACCTACTTCACTTACATCCCATCTTAGTCAATGGTGATATGGAAGTCATCGATGGACAGCACAGGCTAGAAGCTGCCAAAGCGCTCAATCTAGACATATTCTACATACAGGATAAGATATCATACGACCATATACTAAACAGTAATCTATTCCAAAAGAAGATGGTTCTTGAAGATGTGATCAAATTCTACGCTCTTAAGGATAAATTGAAAGATTACATTGAATTCATGGAATACATAGAGCTACTAGGAATATCACCAAAGTCTTTAATAGCTCTTATGTTCGGCACAGTGTCAATACCAATGATAGGATTCATCAAATCAGGAATGTTCAAGATGCCGCCTAGAAAGGAAACACTAGAGAAAATAATATTCTCCTTTGAGAAATTCAAACAATTCACAGTGGAAAAAAGAATAACTCCATTCTCTATATTCTCATCATGTAACTTCGTAGTGGCATTCAGGAACATCATACTTATGAGAGAATATAACGAAGACGTATTCTATTCTAAGCTTGAGCAAAGATGGTTTGATCTTAAGCCTCAGTTAAACTCTAAAGAATGGACTAGGGCCTTGATAGGAATATACAACTGGAAGAATCAGAATCCTATCAGAGAAGATAATGGCTCATAAGAAGAAGGATTGGACTGGAGAAACAATAGGATCGCTCAAGATTCTTGAAGAAATTTCACATCCTTATGAAAACCCATCCGAAAGAAGAAAAACCATACTAAAATTTAAATGCCTATGTGTTTGCGGTAATATATTTTATCCTTATAAAAACAACGTGACCACAGGAAAAACTACGCATTGCACTAGATGCGTACGAAATAGTCATTTATTAGGAAAGAAAATAGGGTGTCTTTTGGTGATTAGTCGCTGTTTAGATCAAGACAAAAGATTCAATTGCATATGCGACTGCGGAAGAGAATGTGTTATCCGTAGCTCGCACCTAACTAACGGATTAAATAAATGCTGCGAAATATGTCGTTATCCAAAGAAGTTTTCTGAAAAGCCAGAAAAAAGAACAAAAGCACAATGCGCAATAGATAGAGGAATAGAAAAGCATGAGCACCACAAAAATCTTAAAGTTGGTAATAAATTTGGTTATCTAAAAGTAATCAATTTAGCTAGATGGGAACAATTGGAACACAGGAGAAAGCCTTGGTATAAGTGCAAGTGCAAATGCGGTAATTTCGTAGAAGTTAGAGGAGATCAAATAGGAAAAGGAGTCCTTAGTTGTGGTTGTTTAAGAATAGAAAATATACCAAGAGGTGAAAAACAAGGAGCAGCAAAATTAACCAACAGCCAAGCTAATGCAATCAGAGAAATGAAATCTAGCGGTCTATATACAGGAAGAGAGATAGCATCTATCATGGGAGTAACTGAGACCGTAATATGTAGAATTTTACTTAATAAAGCATATGTGACAAAATAGAATTACGGCCTAGTAACTCAGCGGTAGAGGGGCGATGGGTTGATGATACGACATCAATTACCATGCAGTGTCGGACGTTCGAATCGTCCCTAGGCTTATTATAGTGTTCCCATCATTTCTTTAGTAAGTCTGTCCACCATACGATCTGCCTCAAATGACATTCTTTGCTCCATAAACGCAAGATCTTCGTCTGACATCTTAGATGC
>CAILMK010000693.1 GCA_903835275.1 uncultured bacterium
AATAGACAAGTAATATTATGTACAAATAACGAAAGCAATATTGCAACAGAAGTTACCTACCCAAGAATAAAAAATGTAATACAAGGTTACAAACAAACAAAAAATCAAAAAGAAATTTTATTTGAACTTTCATTAAATGCTAACAGTATTAAAAATAATACTGCAATATTAGAAGCTATTGAAACATATAATTCTGATGATTATAAAAGTAGATATGATGAAATAAAGGAAGATGTTAGAAAAGATAAATTTATAATCTCTGGAATTATCAAAAAGGAAAATGATGTAAAAGGTTTTGGAAACTCATTAAAATATTATAAAACAGATTTTGTTGGTCAAAACAATATCCTATCTGCAACAGATGAAGATAAATCTTCATTAGCTTTCAAAGCAGGCTATTTGCTTTCAATTGCAGAAAATACATTAGAAGAAATTGAGCAAACAAACTATTATCAAATATTTGAAAATGATAATAGAGTTACTGCTGTTTACTTTAAAGAAGAACTCAAAGAGATGGAAAACTTTATTGTGAAAATTGAGAAAATAAAAAAACCTATTTCGTTATATTTATTTAGTTGGGGTAACAGAAGTGAATTTGAAACAATGTTTGAACATATATCAAACGTAACAGTAAAGACAATACCACAGCCCATATTAGAGATTTACAAAAAGATTTATAACATTATAAATATATGAGCCAGTTTAGCCCTTTAAAATTTCAGAAAGAAGCAATTGACAAACTCACAGCGAGTTTTTTAAGACTTTGGCAACAAAAGGAAACTCAAAGAAATTTAGTTTTCAAGTCGCCAACAGGTAGCGGAAAAACATTTATGGTTTCAAACTTTATTCATAACCTAAATGGTTTGCCTAATTGGGATTATGATAAAGCTATTATTTGGATAACATTTAGCGATACCCTTGCTATGCAAAGCAAAGATAAGTTTAAAGAATATTTTAATACTTCTCTTGAAAATAATCTTTTAACGGTTGATGATTTTAAACAAGGCAAACTTTATAAAAACGATATTCTTTTTATTAACTGGCAAAAGCTTGTTTCTAAATCAGCAGAAAACAGAATAGTAAGAAGACCCGAAGATGAAAACTTTCATAAAGAACAAGGATATTATTTTGAAGACATCATAGAAAATACCAAGAAAGAAGGAAGAGAGATTATTTTAATTGTTGATGAAAGTCATACTCATTTATCTGAATTAGCTCAAAAAAGTGTAGTTGATATTGTGAACCCTAAAGTTATTTTTAGCGTTTCCGCTACTCCAAAATATGTTCCGAATCGTGATGAAGAAGATGAAGGAAAAGCGGCTTATGTGCGTGTTTCGCGTGAAGAAGTTGTAGCGGCTTCCACGGTGGAGGCGGTTTCCATGGCGGCGGTGGCGGACACGGCCACCGGTAAGTTCGGCCTACGCTAGATGAATCGCCAGAGCGGCTGCTTCGGCAGCCGCTTTGCTGTTTGAGGCGGCTTATACTGGTTCCTGGCTCATTTATGAAGACGTTTTACATCGAAACATTCGGCTGCCAGATGAACGCGCACGATTCGGAGAAGGTGGTCGGGACGTTGCTGCGGGAGGGCTACGAGCAAGTGCCCGACGAGGCGGACGCGGGGCTGATTCTTTACAACACCTGCTCGATCCGCGATAAGGCCGAGCAGAAGGTGTTTCACCGCCTGAATGAGTACAAGCGGATGCAGGGCGAGGGTAAGAAGTTCGCCGTGCTGGGGTGCGTGGCTCAGCAGGAAGGCGAGAAGATTTTCGAGCGGGCGCCGTATGTGTCGATGGTGGCCGGCTCGGCGAGCTATAGGAGCCTACCGGAGATGCTGGCGCGGCTG
>CAILMK010000694.1 GCA_903835275.1 uncultured bacterium
TAAACTTTTCGGCGGCGGTGGCGGTGTAATTCTTCCAACGGAAATAGAAGAGCTTCATAATTACGGAATTACACGCATCTATTCTCCTGATGACGGCAGACACATGGGTTTGCAGGGAATGATCAATGACCTTGTAATGCAATGCGATTTCCAAACAGTAAAGGATTGGAATGATATTGAGTGGGATAAGATAAAAACCCAGGATGCGCAGCAAATTGCCAAAGCGATTAGTTATGCTGAAAACCATTCCGAAGGATTGGAGAAATTCCGCAATAAAATAACGGAGCTTCAGTCCGGAAAGCATGTTCCCATCATCGGAATCACAGGTACCGGTGGCGCAGGAAAATCATCTCTGGTTGATGAACTGGTGCGCCGTTTTATTCATGAATTCACGGATAAAAAACTGGCGATTATTTCTGTCGACCCATCCAAGCGCAAAACAGGCGGTGCGCTGCTTGGCGACCGCATCCGCATGAACTCGATTAATAATGAACGCGTGTTTATGCGCTCCATGGCGACGCGCGAAGCAAACCTCGCGCTTTCCCCACACGTAAAGGACGCATTGCAAGTATATACCGCCGCGGGTTTTGACCTGATTATCCTGGAGAGCGCGGGTATTGGGCAATCCGATTCTTCCGCAGTGGATTTATCCGACGTTTCCATGTATGTAATGACGCCGGAATTCGGCGCAGCATCGCAACTGGAAAAGATCGATATGATTGATTACGCGGATCTTATAGCTATTAACAAATTCGATAAAAAAGGCGCGCTCGATGCGCAGCGCGACGTGCGCAAGCAATTCAAGCGCAGTCACAAAATATTCGACGCAAAAGACGATGATATTCCCGTTTATGGGACGATGGCATCGCAATTCAACGATCCCGGCGTAAATAATCTTTACCGCGCACTGATGGATAAGGTCGTGGAAAAAACGAAGGCTCCTTTGCAATCACATTTCGAGATCACGCACGAAATGTCGCAGAAGATTTACATCGTTCCGCCGGAACGCATTCGCTACCTTGCAGAGATCGTCGAAAACGCTAATCACTACAAAAAATTCGCGCGCGAGCAAGCCGCTTTTGCTTCCCAATTATACAAACTGAAAGGTGTGCTGGAATTGGCGCAGGGCAAATCCCCCTTTGAAGGGGGCAAGGGGGATGTAAAATCCACTCATGAAATGCTTACCTCCCTTTATACCCATACAGAAGAACGTCTTCACGCCGATAGTAAAAGATTGTTGCGCGAGTGGCCTGAAATGCAGCGCAGATATACTGAGGAAAATTTTGTATTTAAAGTAAGGGAAAAAGAAATAAAAATCCCTCTTTTTACAGAGAGTCTATCCCATTTAAAAATACCAAAGATTGCGTTACCTAAATTCAGCGACTGGGGTGATATACTTTACTGGTTACTGATGGAAAATCTTCCGGGTGAATTTCCGTATGCTGCAGGAGTTTATCCATTGAAGCGCACCGAGGAGGATCCGACGCGTATGTTCGCCGGGGAAGGCGGACCGGAACGTACCAACAGGCGTTTCCATTACGTGAGCAAGGATTCTGCCGCGAAGCGTTTATCTACTGCGTTTGATTCCGTTACTCTTTACGGAGAAGATCCGCATCACAGGCCGGATATTTATGGAAAGATCGGTAACTCCGGCGTGAGCATCGCGACGGTGGACGACGCGAAAAAACTTTACAGCGGATTTGACCTCGCTGATCCGCGCACTTCTGTTTCGATGACCATCAATGGTCCAGCGCCAATGCTGCTCGGATTCTTTATGAATGCAGCCATTGACCAGCAATGCGAGCTTTATATTAAGGAGCATGGACTTGAAAAAGAAATTGAGAAAAAGATAGATGCCTTTTATGCGGTTAAAAATTTAAAGCGTCCTGTTTATCACGGGGAATTACCCGAAACGAATAATCAACTTGGATTAAGTTTACTTGGTGTAAGCGGTGATGACGTTTTAGATCCGGAAGTATATAAGGAAATAAAAACGCGTACACTTTCCAGCGTCCGTGGTACTGTACAGGCGGATATTTTAAAGGAAGACCAGGCACAAAATACATGTATATTTTCCATTGAATTTGCACTGCGGATGATGGGTGATATACAGCAATATTTTATTGAAAACAAAGTGCGGAATTTTTATTCCGTTTCCATTTCCGGGTACCATATTGCAGAGGCGGGTGCTAATCCGATCACGCAACTGGCACTGACTATTTCCAACGGATTTACCTTCGTGGAATACTACCTCAACCGTGGTATGCACATAGATGATTTTGCTCCTAACCTGAGCTTCTTTTTCTCCAATGGAATTGATCCTGAATATTCTGTTATTGGCCGTGTAGCTCGTATTATATGGGCGAAAGCCATCAAGCAAAAATACAACGGCAATGCGCGTTCGCAAATGTTGAAATATCATATCCAAACATCAGGACGTTCGCTGCATGCACAGGAAATAGATTTCAATGATATTCGTACTACCTTACAGGCTTTATACGCCATATATGATAACTGTAATTCCCTTCATACAAATGCTTATGATGAGGCGATCACAACCCCTACAGAGGAAAGTGTACGCCGCGCCATGGCAATTCAGCTTATTATCAATAAGGAATTAGGGCTTGCCAAGAATGAAAACCCTTTGCAAGGCTCATTTGTAATCGATGAATTAACGGAACTGGTAGAGCAGGCTGTGTATGCAGAATTCAACCGTATTTCCGAACGCGGAGGTGTACTCGGCGCTATGGAAACCATGTATCAGCGCAACCTGATCCAGGAAGAATCCCTCTATTACGAAATGCAAAAGCATACAGGTGAATTCCCAATCATAGGGGTGAATACATTCCTCAGCAGCAAGGGCTCTCCTACTGTGGTCCCACTTGAAGTAATCCGCAGTACCACCGAGGAAAAAGAACAACAGATCACCAATGTGCAACTCTTCCAGGAACGCAACAAGGATCGTAGCGAACAGGCATTAAAAAACCTGAAAAATGCAGCTATTAATAATCAGAATATTTTTGAACAACTGATGGAAGCATGCAAGTGCTGCTCCCTCGGACAAATATCAAATGCGCTGTATCATGTAGGTGGGCAATACCGTCGCAACATGTAATGTTGCTCTAATGGGATAATTTGATAATGTGGTAATAAAAAAACATTATATTTGAAATATGAAATCATTGGCTGGTATAAGCTATTGGATTTGGGTATAATTTTCTTAAACACTAATTCTGCTATTATGAAATCATTTGAGGAAAAATTGTACGATGAAATTACTGAAAGTGCGAAAAAAGAATTTGACTTTGATAAGTTTAGAAAAGCCTTTGATTTACTAGACGATGAGGACGCTGAAGTTATTGCTGACAATCTGGTTTGGGGATTAATTAACCGAATGATAATCGATACTCCAAAAGAAATAATTGCTAATATACTATATAATGAACTTTTATTAATTGGATTCAAACTAGACCTTGATAGCCTGAGAGAATTTATCTCGGATAAAGATACGTTATTTAAAAAGCAAATTTATGTCGCAAAATTAGCCTCACAAATGTTAAACGATGGAATTGAAGACATAATTGTTTACAAGGAAATGATTCAACTGCTATAATTTTCTATCAAGTGCGCAAATCTAAAGTTCTTACCAATTTAGACAAAATAGTAGTGGAGAATACAATTAATATTAAATGACTATGAATTTTAGGATTTGCTTGATTTTAGTTTTTCTGAGCATATGTAGTTTAAGCGGTCAAACGTTAAAAACTTATCAAGGTGTCTTTGAAAATGGAACGGCGGTATATCAATACTACGAAAATGAACAGCTTGACCGTATATATGAAGGAAGTTTTGAATATAAAGAAGCTTTTAATAATGGTGATGGTAGAGGAGACAATAAGCTAATTATAACCGGCAAATATGCGAATAATGCAAAAGATGGAATATGGAATTATACAATTAATTCTCAATATGCTTCTGTTTTAGGTCCGGATTATGATGCTGGTGGCATGATTGAAAGTGTTAAAGGTGCATATAGCAAAGGTTATAAGAATGGAGAATGGAGATATGAACTCTTATTAAAAGGGAGTAATAAGGTATTGATTAAATCAACGGTAAGCTTTAATATGGGAAAACCCATCGGGAAATTTAAATATCTGCATACAACGAAATTTGGAAATTATGGGGTCTTTAGCGACTTGAATATTGAAGGTCAATTTGATGTTAATGGATATATTGATGGTAAATGGAACGTTGCATATCTGGATCTTAAAAAACCGCGCTTGGGAAATTTTGAATACATTAACGGCATACTTGGTTATGCACTTTGCCGGGATAATTCGAGTGGGGAAATTTTGAGAAAAATTGATCGTAAAGATACCGTATATAAATATTTTCAAAATGCGGATACTTCAACCAAAGTTTGGCTTTTTAATGGAAAGTCGTATGTGTTAACCTCTCAACATTCTTACTGGCCTTTTGCATTTGAGAATGATAAAACGGATGGAATGATTTTTGCCGCGCTGACATTTTGGAATATCCCAATATCCAAAGGGAATGGAGAAGGGCAACGACCATTTATTCAATTTAATAAAATCCCCCTTTCTTTTATCCCCAAAGGCTCAAATGAAATTTCCGATTACTATTGCCAAAAGTATATCATTGACGTAAGGGACATTCCGCATGAACCTGAGCCATTAAGGCAATCCCTTCCGGCAGATTCCAAAGTTAACAGTTCCAACAAATAAATATTGAATGTTGCGAATGTGATGATGTGCTAACGCGGAACTGAAAAAAAAAATATATTTGAAATATGACGCATCGA
>CAILMK010000695.1 GCA_903835275.1 uncultured bacterium
CGCTGAAACCAATTTCAACATACTGCATTTTAGACTGTACCATTCCCGCAAGGTTACTCAGTAAAAACACCGATATTATTCCTAAAATCCCATACCATAATACCGGCATATGATTCGCGATAAACAGATACAAGCCACAAGCCCATAAAGCGAAAAAAAACAAGTAGGCACGGGCAGCATGTTCCTGTATCAGGGCAAAAGGCTTCGCATTCTCCGGGAAATGGGTGCTTCTGAATACAAGTTTATCATTTATAATCATTTACAGTGATTTTCGTATTTGGATGTTGTTAAGAATTAAAGTAGTAATTTTGATGTCCCATCCACGATACAAAAATATGGACAAGAAATCTCTTATCAACCTAAACGGTGAAATATTAGACGGTAGTAAACCGGTTTTAAGTGTAGATAACAGGAGTTTTCGTTACGGCGATGGACTGTTTGAAAGCATCCGGGTAATTAACAATCATTTACAGCTTTTTGATATTCATTACAAACGCTTTATTGCCGGTTGTGAAATTTTAAAGTTGAAGCTCCACAAGGATTGGGACAAGGAATATTTTTCCCAACAGATCCATAAACTTCTTGATGAAAAAGGGATAGGTAAAAATGCACGTGTAAGGATGTGTTTTTACCGCACTGCCGGGGGCTTTTATGAGCCATCTTCCAATACCGCGGAATTCCTGATTGAAGCGGAACCCATGAAGGAAAAAGGTTATCCTTTGAATCAGGAAGGATATGTACTTGATCTTTATAATGAAACTGAAAAGGCCATTAATTTCTTTTCGACCTTCAAGACGTCCAATTCATTAATTTATGTTCTTGCAGCAATATATAAGCATGAACACAAACTGGACGATTGCTTTTTGATGAATTCCAAAAACAGGGTAATTGAAACCATTGACTCCAATATATTTCTCGTGAGAAATGGCGAGATTTCCACGCCTCCATCTACTGAAGGATGTGTGGCAGGGGTTATGCGCGAGCATATCCTGGGTGTTATGGAAGCCAATGGCATTAAATATCACAAAACGCCTCTTTCCCTGGAAGATCTTTTTACAGCGGAAGAAATTTTCCTGACCAATTCAATCAGCGGTGTGCAATGGGTGAAAAAATACAAGGTAAAGGAATATGACCTTGGCATTGCGACTATTTTAAGTGAATATTTGAACAAAAACATTGATTAGGAGAATATAATTAACCTTAAATTCGAAATCTTAAAATTTGAACGTATGAAGAAATTAATTTTACTGGTGGCAGCAACCTTTTTCATCTTTAACGCTAAAGCCCAGAGTGGTTGGAATGCAGGGGCTCAATATGGATATTATCTGGTTGGGATGATCAACGGGCCTAGTTCGGTTAACAGCCAGATGGCAGGCCTTGAAAAAAACCCCTATACACATTTTGCCTCGAAATATAGTTCCAAATTCGGAATTTCAGGAGGATATGGTTTCGTGCCAATTTTTGGAGTGCAGGCTGAATTGAATTTTGCCCAATTGGGACAAAATTCTACCGGTACCTTTACAGGTGGTGAGGCGGTCAATAGAACCATTGACATGAATTATACCGAGGTTCCAATCTTTTTGAAGCTAAGGGCTCCGGGTGAAGTAGTGCATTACTATTTTATGGCAGGACCACAATTCAATTTCCTTTCTTCCGCATCGATTACTGATAGCAGGGGAGCACATTACAGTGCA